>JAHDII010000349.1 GCA_020630895.1 Saprospiraceae bacterium | reverse complement strand
CTAAGCTTTTTTGAGGATTATTTTTCATATATCGTTTAATAATTTGCCAACCTATCCAATTGGCTGTTCTTCCTGGTGCTTCAGGGGGCATTCCTGGCGAATGAGGAGATGGCATAACATATTTCATGTATTTTCTTTTGTCAGGAGAGTATAATAGATCTTCATTAGAGAAAAAAGACCAAACCTCAAACTCATTATTTTGACACCATTGAAGTTCTTCAGTAGAAAATTGTATTTTTATTGAATCTGGAGTATAAGGCAATAAATGATCTAAAATGTATAATTTTTTACCATTATAAATCATAGCATCTAACATATTATTTTCTTTATAATCTCCTAACACTTCTCCTGTTAAAAGTTCCATACTACTTCTCACTAATTGTTCTGGTCTAAAAAATTGTGATTGATAATTAGGAAAAATAGATCTATAATGTCGAAATTCTTTTCCCATAAAATAATCTAAACCTAGGTACATTGTTTCAGGACCAGAGGTAAATCCTTGATAAGTAAATTCTGTAATTCCAGTAAAAATTTTAGGAATAGGTTGTTTCGGAAAATAATATTTATAAAATTGTAATGCTTGTTTGATTTCTTCTTCATATTCTGATAAATTATTGTATAAAACCATACAAGTATCATGTAACATTTTCATTTGTTTTCCTTTCATCAAATGTGTTAATACAAAAACATCAGAAGAATCTTTTTGAGAACGTTCTCTCATAACTGATGTATAATCTTTTATAAAATCAGGGTATTTAAATGCTAATTCTTGTGCTTTTTGTTCTATTATTGAAGAATCTATATCATACATTTCTTTTTCAAATCGAATCAAATCTAAATCAATTTCAATATGGGATACATCAGGAATATTTTTACCTTTGCCACAACTCATACTAAAAATAGTACAATAACTTATAGCAGCGAAAAAAACTATAACACGTTTGATTGTTGTATTAAAAAGAGAAATAATCATAATCTTTTAAAAATTAATAAATAGTTATTCAATACACGAAAGTAAATTTAAAACATTGTATTATGAAAAAAATTGCACTTGTACTCACATTTTCTTTATTCTTTTTAGCATCAAAAGCTCAAGATGATGGTTTCCGTTTTGGATTTCATGCTAGTCCTGCTTTTACTTGGATGGCCAATAATGCTGATGGTAATGCTGTAGAAGCAAAAGGTTCTAATTTTGCATTTAAATTTGGAGCGATAGGAGAATCTTATTTCCGTGAAAATTATGCTATTATTTTTGGTGTAAATATGTCTTTTAATCAAGGAGGAAATTTAACATTTAATACTATTGCAGATACAATGTCTGTCAATTTATTTAAAGATTCTCAACCTGATATTTTAACAACAAGTAATTCTCCTCAAGCTAATTTTAATCTACAATATTTAGAGATTCCTTTTGGTTTAAAAATGAGAACCAATGAAATGGGTTTCTTACGCTATTATGCTGAAATTCCTGTATTAACTTTAGGATTTAATTTAGCATCTAGAGCTTCTATTGATGAAGGGGATGATTTTAGAGTGAAAAAAGATGTTGGTTTTATGCAAATTTCATGGGGCTTAGGCGGAGGAGTAGAGTATTCTGTTAGTGAAACTACTTCTATTACAGGAGGTATTTTCTTTCAAAGTGGAATACTTAATATGTATAAATCAAAAACAGGACTTCCAGAAATAGATGATACGAAATCAATTATTAATGGTATTGCTATTCGAATAGGAGTATTATTTTAAATGATTCCTAATAATATACAAAAAAAGGGATTGCATTGACTTTTGAGCCAGCAATCCCTTTTTTAAATCTATAAACAAAAATTATTTTCTTCTTTTAAATAATCTTCCTAAAATACCTAAAGCATCATTTAATCCACTACCATCTCCATCAAAATCTAACATTTTTAAGAAACCTCGACTACTTTTTTGTTGACTCATAGATTGGCGTTCATTATTTAAAAAGCCCATCATATCTGTAATATTAAATCCTTTTTGTTGCTTTTGTTTACCTAATGCAGCCATTACTATAGGAGCTAATTTACTCATTAAACCTAATGTATTTTGTTGGTTTAATCCTGATTGTTGCCCAATATTTTGTGCAATATTATCTTTTTTATCTCCAAAAAGATGTTGAAGAATACCTAGTCCATTTGCTGTTCTATCATTAACAGGGTTTGGAGCACTAGGATTAATAAAATCAGTTAAATTATCTAAAAGACTCCCATCATGATCTTTTTCTAAAGCATTAAATAAAGATGCTGCTCCTTTTTCATTAGTAGCATTTTTAGTAAGAGCTCCTACTAAAGTATTTAAAATACCTGTAGTAGCATTAGTTGTTTGTTGACGATTTCCTCCAACTTGATTGGCAAGTTGATCCATAATACCATCTGTCAATTGGCTTTGAAGTATTTTCATTAAATCCATAATGTAACAATTAATTTTAGTTCAATATTGTGACGCAACTCTATGCTAAAAGTCAATAAAATAATAAATTAAAAACTGTAAGTTAAGATAAAAATAATGTCTATTTATCAATAGTTTACTAATTTTAAAAGAAAATTGAAAAAATATAAATAGTATTTATAAAATAACAAAGCCTATGAATTTATAAAACTCATAGGCTTTGTTATATACATTAAGCAATTAATTAAATCAATTATATTTTAATAAATCGTTCTGTTTGTATAGAATTACCATTAATAAATACAATAAAATATTGTCCTGTTCCTAAATTTGAAATATCAATATCC
>JAHDII010000037.1 GCA_020630895.1 Saprospiraceae bacterium | reverse complement strand
AAAATATAAACTAAAATATAATGATTATCAAGATTTAGCACTCATTCATAAAAAATTAAAAAATTATAAAAAATCTTTAGAGTTTTTAAATTATTGTTTATATGAAAATCATTTAAATGCATATCTTTTACAACAAAGAAGTGAAGTTTTTATAGAGTTAGGAGGATTTGACGAAGCTATGAAAGATTGTAAAAGAATGATATATATTGATCCTCAAAATATAATGATTTATTTTATTCAAAGTGAGATTTATTCTAAAACAAAAAACTTTAAAGAAGCAAAGTTAATACTAAAACAAATTGAAGAAAAAGAAAAAAACCATCCTTATTTGCCATACTATTACGGTATATATTATGAACAACAATATCATATAGAAGAAGCTCTTCGAAAATATAAAGAAGCTAAAAAGATGAATTTAAAAGATGAATTTATTTTAGATAAAATTCAAGATTTATTGAAGAGGTTTAATAGGTGATTTTTCTACTCGATACATTTTCATAATTCCTTTGTGTTTTACATCAAATTCACCTCGATAAACACAAGAAAAATCATTTTTGACAAGCTCGTAAGTCGCTTCAGAAATATTAACTGTATTTAATTCTGCCATAGATTCCATTCTACTAGCAGTATTAACGGCATCGCCCCAAATATCATAAGCGAATTTTTTTCGTCCTACAACTCCTGCAATAACGGGACCTGTATGAATTCCAATCCTAGTATCCCAATAAGGAATATTTTGAGATTGTTTTTCTGCTAATCTTTTCTGCATAAAATCTGACATCTCTAATGCTGCACGAACAACATCAGATGGATTTACAGAATTTACAATGGGTACGCCTCCCGCACACATATATGAATCACCAATAGTTTTAATAGGTTCCATATTGTATTTTTCAATAATACTATCAAAGGCGGTAAAACAAGTATTTAATTCTTCAATTAATACATCTGCATTCATGCTAGAAGAAATTCGTGTAAAGCCTCCAAAATCAGTAAATAAAACAGTAACAGAATCATATTTTTGAGGAGTAGCAAAACCCTTTTCTTTTAATTCTTCTGCTATTGCAGCAGGTAAAATATTGAGTAATAATTTTTCTGATTTTTCTCTTTCTGTATGAATGATAGTATTACTTTTTTCTAGTTCAGATCTTTGTTGTTCTATTTCAATATTTTGAGCTTCTAATCTTTTATTGTTTCTTCGAGATATTCTTAAAAAGAATAAAATTAATCCAATAATTAAAAGAGCAACAGCACCACCTATTCTAGCACCCCAACGAGTAATGTTTGAAATTTCTTTTTCTCTTTCTAATAATTGACTTTGTGCTTCTTTTTCTTTTTTAGCGGCTTCTAATTCTTGTTGTTTTCTTTCTTCTCTTTCTGTTGCTGCTTCTAATTCTAATTGCTGCAATTGTTGTTGTCTTTGGCTTTCTTCTAATTCTCTAGCTTTTTGTTCTGCTTTTAATCTTTGACTCACTAAAGCCAATTGTTGTTGTTGTGCTTCGGATTCTAATTCTTTTGTTTTTAATTCGGCTTCTTTTGCTTTTTGCTCTTGAACGAGTAAGGCTAATTCTTTTTCTTTTTTTTCTGCATTTAATCGAAGAGCTTCTTTTTCTAATTTTATTTTTTCATTTTCAAATTCTAATTTTTCTCTTTCAGCTTTAATTCTATTTTCTTCAATCTCTCTTGCCGCTAATTCTAGTTTTATTTCTTTTTCAGAACGTTCTAATTTATTTTTTAATTCTAATAATCGTTGTTTTTCTTTATCTTGATTAAGGCTTAATTGCTTTTCTAATTGAAGGTGTTTTTCATACGCATCAAAAGCTTCTTCAAAATTAAATAATTGTTGCTGAATATCAGCTCTCGTTTTATAACTTTGACTTAATAAAGAAATATAATTATTATTGCTAGCTTCTCCTTTTACTAAATCATTATAATGAGAAGCATTATATAAATCATTTAATTTAAAATAAGTTTCTGCAATTCTATGATTTAATTTTATTTTTTCTTTTTTATTTGAAGTTATTTTTTGTGCATCTTTTAAATACTGAAGAGCATTTTTAGGATCATTAATATTCATATAAGCAATCCCTATATTATTCCATAAAATAGCTAAATCTACTAGTGGTTTATGATTACAAATATCATTTGCTTCTAATAAAAAATCTAAAGCTTTTTGATGTTCTTTTTGTCGAGTATAAGCAATTCCTATATTATTAATTGCTGTTACATAATTTTTATTATCATTATTTTTTTGGGCTTTATTTTTTATAATTTGATATTCTTGAATAGCCTTTAAATATTGATCTTGAGCCATCCAAGTATCTGCTCGTTTTTGGATATAAAATAATTCTAATTCTTTTTCTTTTTTTTCTGAATGAAAATCTATTAAAAATTGATTGTAAATTCTAGAAGAATCAAATTGTTCACTTTCAAAATGAACATTAGCTAATTCATCCCAAATATGTTCTTTAGCATGATATTCATTGGTATGAGAAATATATTGTAATGCATTGTGATAATATTGAATGGACTTTTTATAGAGTTCTTGTTTTTTATAAAAATTGGCAATAGTCAAAAATGCTTCCATTTTATCTTCATTGTCTCCTCTTTTTAAATTGATATCTAAAATTTCTAAATAATGGCGTAAAACCATTTCTGTTTTTTCTTGTTTCTGACTAATTAAAGACATTAAACGAAGAGAATTAATCATTGCATCTTTTAAATCTTTTTCTTTAGAAAGTTCTAAGGCTTCTTTTGCTTTTATATAAGCACTTTCTAAATCTCCTTCAACAATTAAATTTTGTGCTTCTTCCCAAATCGGAAAAACATTATCTAATTGTGCTTTTAAAATAGTATTAAAAGATAAAAAATATAATAATATAAAAATTATTTTTTTCATAGATGATTATTCAATTCTATAACTTAAACCAAAAAAAAGAGTACGTAAAGATTGGGGGTTATATCTTAAATCATCAAGCGTTCCTGTAGCATCAATTCCAGCATATTCTTTATTAAAAACATTATTGACTTTGATGTATCCTTGGAAATTTTTTGATATTTTATATCGAGCTAAAAAATCTAAAGTATAATATCCTTTATTGGTAAATATTTCTTTGTTAGATTCATACCTTTGTTGATTAAATACATTAGATCTTACATGAGACGATATATATACATTGTGTAAATGTATGAGTATAGATTTTTGCCAAAATCGAAACGCAATATTTAATTGTCCAATAAATGCAGGTTGTCCTCTTACAACATCTAAAACCCCTTTACTAAAAGGTAATGTTTCTTTACCAATATTATAATTTAAATTTAAAGATATTTTAGAATCAAATCGAGGATAATTAAAATTAAAATTAAAATGACTTTGGATTCCATAAATTTCTGCACTAGTAGAATCACTATTAAAATATCCTAAAATAAATTCTGATTCATCTTCTCCAAATTCTTGTTCTTCATCAAAATTAAAAGAAAGAAAATTTTGTGTTTGAGTATAATAAGAAGAAATATCTAAACTGAATATCTTTTTAAAATTATATCGAACACCTACTTCATAATTAGAGGTTCTTTCTGGGCTTAATGTTTCATCTCCAATACTAATTTCAGAAATATTATCAGTATCAATTTCAAAAATATTGGCTTGATAAAATGGAGAAGGTACCCGAAAAGCTAGACCATAAGAAGCTCGAATATTTAAATTATCTTTTATTTTATATAATAAAGCTACTTGGGGAGTATGAGCTCCACCATAAATAAAACTTTTATAATACCGATAACCTACAAGTCCTTTAAATTTTTCAAAATTAAATTGTGTTTGTAAAAAAGAACTCCAATCACTATAGTAAAAAGGAGCAGGTTGTAATGACCATAAATTGGAAGTATCAATACCAAAAATTAGACCTGAATTATCAAAGGGTGAAGAACGATAATTAATAACAGGTTGTCCTATTGAAACACTTCCAGCTACACCTAAGGTTAGGTCGATATATTTTGAAGGATATAGATAAAATAATTGTTCTGCTCTAAGATCATTAGACAAAGCATAAGCAAAACGATTTCCTGAAAAATATGCTTGACTTGCTACATTTCGAAGGGAATCTCTTACACTGAGATTGGGTATATTATTTAATAAACTTTGGGTAACTCTTGATAATTTTTCTTCAATATAAGAGAAAGAACTATTTTCATCTATTTCATATCTTAAATAAGTAATATTGGTATTGGTGCCAAATTTATTTTTATTTTTTTCAATATTCAAATTCGCTCTTAAAATATTTTCTCCATAATAATTATTAGGATTGGCATAAGAAACAGCTAATGGGCTTAAACCAATAGAACTATGATCTCTTCTGTACATTAATTCTGTAGATAATGTTACAATTTTATATTTTAATTCTGTACTTACAAGACGACTTAAATGAGGCGTTTTTTCTAATCTAGGACTAAATGTATTTCCTTTATAATTTGGATTAAAAACATATTGAGTATCTATTCCTGGATTTAATGTATAATTAGAAGGGTTATAAAGGTTTTCTTCATCATAATAAATAAATCTACTATTCATAATTGTACTACTTCCAGAAATCACATAACGTAAAATATTTTTTCCTTTTCCAAGTTTTCCTCCAAATAGAACATCTAAATGTGTAAATCCATTAGTCCCAATACTTAAATCTGCTTGTACATACACAGGACGTTCGGAACTTTTTGTAATGATATTGATGACTCCAGCAGATGCATCTGCACCATATAAAACTGCTGCGGGACCATAAATGACTTCAATTCTTTCTGCTTGTCGAATGGGTAACTGTGCTCCAATGGGCATTCCTCCAACAATAGAAGGCTTGATAGGTACATTATTGATTAAAATTTTAGTGTAAGAATTTCCTTTTAAGCCTCTCATCATAAAAAGTTCTCCTTCTACAGCAGAACCAGGCTGTGATACTCTTATTCCTGGAAGATATTTTAATACATCTACAAGAGTTACAAAACCATTGTCTAAAATTTCATCTTTTGTGATAATGTATGAGGTAAAGGGAATTTCACTCTTCCTTTGTAATGTCCTACTTCCAGAAATCATTTTTTGATCATCTTCTATTTCTTCAAAAGTATGTATATCTTGAATACTTAACTCTTCTAAACGTAGTTGGATAGAGTCTTCTTGCCCTTGTAACAAAGAGATATTGATAAACAAAAAAAATCCAATAAAAAGAACAGATATGAATTTCATGAATAATTTGGTTCTAGTTGATTGACAATATAATATAAATTTGTTAAAGTTTTATTAATATCTTAATTTTTACTCTTATAAAAATGATTCTGCTGCTGTGATAAGAGAGAATAGTAATCAAAGAAATCTGTTTTTTTTGATTTTTTTTAGTAAAACATATTTAAGGTTTAATTGTTTGATTATCAGGTATTTGCCTTGTTTTTTTGTCGTTTGTGATTGAAGACTGAATTCATATAAATTTATTGAGAAGATTATTGGCATAAATTTAGTATATCTAATGATATAAGTATTAGGTTCACTAAATTAAAATAAATATGAGCTTTCGTTTATTTACATTCTTTTTTATATTTTTCAATTTTTCAATAACAATAAATGCCCAGATTGAAAAGAATAGTTCAATAAGGAAAAACAAGAATATAGACAAAATATTAAAGAGATATCAACAAAATATCCTTTTTGAAAAAAATGAAGGACAATGGGGAAATTTAAATATTCTCTATCAATCAAGAAATACTCAATCATCTATTCGATTTTTAAAAGATCGAATTAGTATTGGTGTCTTAGAAGCTCCTAAAGGAAAAGATAAATTTGCTAGAGATTTAGAAATAGAAGCTAGAAGAAAACTCAAAGGAAGAGAAAAAATAGAATATATTCGCCAACAAGAAGAAAAAAAAGAAGAAGAAAAAGGCTTTGTTTACAATATGATTTTTCATAACTCTAATAAGAATTATGAAATCAAAGCAATCGATGAACAAATTCAAAAGTTAAACTATCTTAAAGGAAACGACCCTTCTAAACATCGTGCTAGTGTGAACACTTATAAAGAGCTTCGATATCAAAATCTTTATAATAATATTGATGCTCGTTTTTATGGTAAAGGCCAAGGAACAATGGAATACGATTTCATTATTTACCCAGGAGGAAATCCTAAAAATATTTACTTAGAATTTGAGGGATTAGAAGAGTTGAGAGTAGATGATAAAGGAAATCTCATTATGAAAACACCTCTAGGAAATTTAGAAAAATCAAAACCATATACTTATCAAGTCATTAATGGAAAAGAAATAGAAATACCTACAACTTATATTATTGAAGATAATTACTTATATTTTGAAATAGGTGATTATGATAAAAATGAGCCTTTGATTATTGATCCTACAGTAATTAAATGGAGTACTTTATTGGGTGGTAGTAATCGAGGTTATCTTAAAGATGCTAAAATTAATAGCCTAGGAGAATATGTTATTTATGGATATTCACAATCATCAAACTTCCCAACTACTCCAGGTGCATTTCAAACTAATAAATTTGATACAAGCAATGATTATGATTATACGATATCTATATTGTCAGCAGATGGGAGCACTTTAATATCTTCAACATATGTTGGAGGAAGTCAGAGTGAATATTTTGCAGATGATGGAGATTTTATTCTTTTGGATAATGATGATAATGTTTTTATAGTTGGTCGTACACGTTCGAGTGATTTTCCAACTACATCTAATTCTTTTATACCCAACGATCCTTCTCCAGATAATACTACTTATACTGTACTAGCAGCCAAATTGACGCCTGATTTAAGTACTTTAATTTATTCAACTTATTTAGGTAATGAAGATTATCATAATAGTCTTTTTTCTTATGGTAGTATATTATTAAATGCTAACAATGAATTAGTTGTAGGTTTAGACGCTAAAGATATTCCAACACCTTCAAATGCATATCAGCCTATAACAAAAAATGGTACAGCCTATATTATTGTTTTAGATGATATTGGAAATATGAAACATGCTACTTATATAGGGAATAGTCTTTGGATTTCTCAAATCATGCAAGATAGTAATGGAAATCTTATAGCAGCAGGTATTGGAAAAGAAAATGAATTTCAACCAACTAGTAATGCAATACAACCTAACCATAATGGAGGATATGAAGCAGTTGTTATTAGTTTAAGTCCAGATTTAACGACTGCTAATTTTGGAACTTTTTTTGGTGGAAGTGGAGATGAAGAAGAACTTTTTGCTAAAATTGATAATAATGATAATATTTGTATTTCTATTATTATAGAAGATAATCCAGATTTCCCTGTAACACCAGGAGCATTTGACCAAACTTTTAATGGTAAAGATGATGTAGGTCTTTTAAAACTTGACCCTAATGGTAATTTAATCTTTGCTACCTATGTAGGAGGAACTGAACATGATGACATGTATTTTCTTGAAATCAATGATAATAATGATATTATAATTGCAGGGGAAACAAAATCTTATGCAGATGCTGATCCTAATAACAATATTCCTCTTCCTCCAAATAATGGTATTCCTTCTAATGGAAATTGGTTAGGTTATATCGGATGTATCAGTAGTGATGGTTCAAATCTTCTTTGGTCTATAGGAATAGGAGAACTTATACAGCCATGGGATGGAGATATTCATGTTGAAAATAATCATCTATTATTATCTACTTATACTGGTGTAACTGAAGAATACATAACACCCGATGCTTATCATAGAAATACTGAAGACCAAATGTTTGCTTGGATAGATGCATTAACAGGAGAGGTCAATCATGCCACTTATCATCATTCTTTTTTTGAAAGAATAATTTATAATTCTTCTATTAATGCAGCTGTTTTAATAGGAAATAATGATTGGGATAGCCCTTCGCTAACTACAGAAGGAGCTTATCAAGAATCACTACCAGGTCATGGAATCATAGGAAATGTAGTAGTACTTGAATTATGTAGAGATTTTACTCCTAATACCCTTAAAGAATCTGCTCAAACGGTATGTTTTAATGGTTCTACTGCATTAATTGAAGGTACAGAAGTAGATATTATAGGTTCCTTGCCTAATTTAGTTTATGATGGAATAGCACAACCATATCCTAGTATTCAAATTCAATATCAATGGCAAATCAGTACAGATGGTATTTCTTGGGCAGATATTGAGGGAGCAACTGATAAAGATTATGTTCCTGATTCTCCTACAGTAACGAGTTATTATAGAAGAATTGTTAAGCCAGAAACTTGTAGTGCTAACACTATTAGTAATGTTCATACAGTTACTGTAAATCCTGCGGTAGCTCCAAATGTTGATGCTGGAGAACCTCAAGGGGTTTGTCCAGGCGGTTCTGTTACCATAGGAGGAAGCCCCACAGCAACTGGTGGTTCTGGTGCATATTCTTATGAATGGGCTCCCAATATTGGTTTAGAAAGTACTACTATAGCTAATCCTACTGCTACACCACTAGACGATATAATTTATAGTGTAACTGTTACTGATACTGCTAATGGCTGTACAAAAGTGGAACAAACAACTGTTGCTTATGTAGCTGCTGATGCAGGTCCTGATGTTAGTTTTTGTGATGGAACTCCCGCTCCTACAGTTGGTACTCATGCACCTCCTAACACTACGGGTTTTATCTATTCATGGGAAATTCTTGGAGGAGGAACTACAGGAATTAGTGATCCTACTATTGATAGACCTCAAATGGCTCCATTAGTTCCTACTGAATATGTTGTTACTGTTGATGGAGCTGCTGGTTGCCCAGATAGAGATACGGTTTTGGTTACTCCTAATCCTTCTCCAACGGTTAATGCTGGTCCTGATCAAAGTGTATGTATTGGTGATACGATTAGTATTGGTACTACTGCTCCTGTAGGGGGTATAACCTACACTTGGTATGCTGCTATTCCTGATATGATTTTAGATGAAACAATTTCTATAACTGAGTTTTCTCCTTACGCTGAACCTGCTCAAGAAGAACTCAATCCTCTAACTGTCTATGTTAGAGCCCTAGATTCTGGTACAGGATGTTATGCTTTAGATGAAGCGGATATCACTATTGATACTTTCCCTTTATTAGATTTATTGGATATTCATGTTTGCTCCCCTGTTCAAATACAAGCATTTGAAATGCCTACAGTACCAGGAACTACTTACAGATGGTTTACATTGCCTCCAACTGCTCCAGCTACAACTATGTTGAGTGACACTACTATTGCTTTTCCTATAGCAACAGTTACTGAAGCAACTACCTTTTATTTAGAAGTAGTTAGCCCTCAAGGTTGTTCTAAAATAGATCAAACAACAGTTTATCCAACTTGTGGAGGACCAGGAGGTACTTGTGATATTCCTGATGCTTCTAATGACAAAGTAACGGTTTGTAATGATACAGATTCTATATTTATATATATCACTAAAGATTCAGATATTTATGGAGATGTCTATAATTATGTATGGACGCCATCTGCGGGTATCTTAACAACAGATACAGATGTATCAGGTATTTGGGTATTGCCTGATGAAACAACAATATACAAATGTGAAATATTTTTAGAAAATGATCCTAGTACAAAAGTATGTGAAGATACAGTCACGGTATATAGAGCAGATACTATAGTACAAAGTTTTGCTAGAGATACTATTATTTGTCCTGGTCAAATCACACCTATTGGTCAAATTCCTTATCCAGGGCATACTTATGAATGGCAACCAGCAGAAGGCTTAGCTACAGGAGATGAAGATGAAGCCAATCCTTATGTTAATCCAATAGTGAGTACTGAATATTATTTGAATGTTACTATTGATGCAAATGGTTGTTCTAAACAAGATACATCAACAGTTATTGTACAATCCCCTTTTGCAGATGCAGGTCTTGATGGAGAGTTTTGTGAAGGAGCTTTCGTTGTTCTAGGTGCTCCTCCTGTAGGACATCATACTTATGATTGGTCTCCTAGCATTGGATTATCTGATTCTACTTCTTCTATGCCTTCATTAACCTTATATACCCCTACCACTTTTTATCTATTAGCTATTGATACATTAACTAATTGTGCTGCTAGAGATACCGTTGAATTTATTGATGGAATCCCACCAATTGCAGATGCAGGCGAGGATGTAACTATTTGCAATCCTGCTTTTGGTGTTGCTATTGGAGGTATAGATAGTACTGCTTACGGATATTCTTATTCTTGGTTACCTATAGAAGGTTTAAGTAATCCTTTAATTGCTAATCCTATTGCAGCTCCTAACACGACTACGACTTATACCTTATATGTTCAAAAACCTAATGTGTATGGTTGTGTAGGTATTGATGAAATAACGGTTACTCTGGACCCTGTAGCAGGTTGTCCAGATCCTGAAGCAGGGCCTGATGTTGAAATCTGTCTTGGAGAATCTACAATAATTGGTACTAATGCAGGTACATTTGATGTACAATGGTCACCTACCATAGGACTAGATGATCCAACTATTGCTATTCCTACTGCATCACCAACTGAAACTACTAAATATTATGTATCTTGGACTGACACTAGTACAGGAGCATCTGGTTTAGATTCTGTTACAGTTACTGTACACTTACCTCCAACAGCTATTGCTGGAACAGATAAAGATTTATGTGATGGAAGTAGTGTAAATATCGGAGTAGAAAATCTAGCAGGATATTCATATTCTTGGAATCCTACTACTGGTTTAAGCAATCCTACTAATGGAATTACTTCTGTAACTATAACATCTAATCAAGAATATATTTTAACTAAAACCGATTTAATTACAGGATGTTTTGATACTGATACAATTAATATAACTATAATATCTCCTCCAATTGCTGATGCTGGGCCAGATATAACTATTTGCTCAGATCCTTATCCTACTATTGGTACAGCTACAGTAGCAGGTTTAGAATATTCTTGGTCTCCTATTGCTGGATTGAGTGATGCATATATTGCTCAACCAACAGTTAACGTTAATCAGACTACTACTTATACTCTCTTAGTAAAAGATCCTACAACAGGTTGTATTGCTGAAGATCAGGTAACTGTTACTCCTGATACAGAAATTGATTTAGGAGCTATTTCTCACCATATTTGTGAAGGTGATTCTGTTCAATTAGGAACTCCAGCTTTAGGTGGATATACATACGTCTGGGCTCCAGCAGCTTCTCTTGATAATGCCAACATTGCTGAACCAGTAGCGTTTCCTTTATCTACTACTACTTATACAGTAACCGTAACGAATACAGGAAATGGTTGTACTAGAACAGCTAATATTGAAGTAGAAGTTACCAATCCTATTGCTGATGCTGGAGGAAATCAAATTGTTTGTTCTGGGGCTAATATTATATTAGGTACTCCAGAAATTATAGGTTATTCTTATTCTTGGTATCCTACAACTAACTTAAGCTCAAATACAGAAGCTCAACCCTTATTGACTAATATTACGAATTCTCAGCAATTTATACTGACAACTACACATATTGCGTCTGGATGTCAAGCAAGAGATACTATTTTTATTGATGTAACAGCAACTCCAGCCCCCATTGCTGATGCTGGAGATGATAAATATTTTTGTGATGGAACATTTGGTGTTCAAATTGGAACTCCAGCGGTTGGAGGCTTAAATTATTATTGGACTCCTTCTGATAATTTAGACAATCCCAATATAGCTCAACCTATGGCTTCTCCTTCTGTAGAAACTCAATATATTTTGGAAGTTAATGATCCCGTAACTGGTTGTAGATCTTATGATATTGTCATAGTTACTCCTGCTTCTCAAACAGTAAATGCAGGAACAGATCAAACGATGTGCCAAGGAGGGGAAGTTCAATTATTAACATCAAATTATAATTATAGTTATTATGATGTGTCTTGGACAAATGAAGAAACTTTATCTCCCTATAGTAGCACTTGGACTAATTATGGATTAAATTATAGACCTTATGCATCTCCAACAGATACAACTACTTATACCTTAACTGTCCTAAATTTGAATACAGGATGTATTGGTACAGATCAAGTCACTGTTAATGTTAGAGATGAGATAGCACCAATTGCAAATGCAGGAGAAGATTTATGGCTTTGTAGAGGCGACACCATTCAAATTGGTTCTGATTCTATACCAGGAATGGATTATGCATGGAATACTGCTTTATACCTTTCTGATAGATATATTAGTAACCCAGAAACATGGGCACTTTCTTCTCGTACTTATTATGTAACAGTTACAGACCCTGTATCTGGTTGTACAGCTAGAGATGATATTAGAATTAATGTTTCTAATCCTATTGCAGATGCAGGTGCTACTCAATATATTTGTCAAGGAGAATCGGTTATTCTTGGACCATCATTCTTGTTTTCTGGTTATGATCCTAGTTGGATAGATAATGGAACATTTATTTCTGCTGCAAATATTCAAAACCCTGAAGTGGCTCCTACTTCAACTACAACTTATAGCTTTACTATTTCTGATACTAGAACAGGAGGAATGTGTTATAATTCAGATACGGTTACTGTTTATGTAGAATCTGCTCCAATAGCTGAAGCAGGACCTGATAGAGATATTATTTTAGGAGAGACTACTCAATTAGGTATTAATGCTTTTCCTAATTATTCATATTCTTGGACACCATCTAGTACATTAAATGTAGATAATGTTTCTAATCCTTTTGCTTCTCCAACAGATACTACAACTTATTATTTGACAGTGACGAATGAACTTACAGGTTGTACAAGTATAGATTCTGTTACTATTAATGTTAATCTGTATGCTTCTTTAGGAGATTTTGTTTGGTTAGATGATAATCAAAATGGAATTCAAGATGTAACTGAAGTGGGAGTAGCAGGTATTACAGTAAGTCTGTATGATACAAATGATAATCTAATAGCTTCAACAATAACGGATGCTTTTGGTTATTATCTTTTTAATAATATTAGACCTGATGATTATTATGTGATATTTACTCCTCCTGCTAATTATACTTTTTCTCCTTTAGATAATGGAGATGATGATTTAGATAGTGATGCTAATTCTTTGGGCATTTCAAATGTTGTTTCAGTTGGAAGTAATGAAGATATTAGGAGTGTAGATGCAGGATTAATTTATCAAAGTAGTACTTTAGGTTCTATTGGCGATTTTGTTTGGTTAGATGATAATCAAAATGGAATTCAAGATAGTAATGAAGCTGGAGTAAGTGCAGTTTTAGTAAGTCTATATGATAATGCAGGAAATATTATTTTGAGTACTTATACCAATAATAATGGATATTATTTATTTGAAGAAATTCCAGCAGGGGATTATCAAGTAGGATTTTCCTTACCTATAGGTACTATTTTTACCTCTCAAACTTCTAATACAACCAATGGTAGTGATGCAAATACTTCAACAGGACTTACTGTTATATTTTCATTGGCTGATGGAGAAAATAATTTAGATCTTGATGCAGGATTAATATTGCAAAGTACAACAAAGGCATCTTTAGGAAATTATGTTTGGTATGATAATAATAATGGTATTCAAGAGAGTGGTGAGGTTGGAGTAAGAGGAGTAGGGGTAACACTTTACAATAGTTCTAATGTTATTGTAGCAACAACAATAACAGATATTCATGGATTTTATGTCTTTAATAACTTAGATGCAGGAGATTATTATGTTCATTTTGATGCAACAACACTTCCTTCTGGTTATAGTTTTGTAAATGGAAATACAGGAGGAGATGATAATATTGATTCAGATGTAGATAATACAAATGGAGCCAATACAACTTCAACTTATACTTTAGCAGAAGGAGATAGAAATATGTCTGTTGATGTAGGAATTTATAATGGAACAGTAGGAACGGCAAGTATTGGAGATTTTGTTTGGTATGATATTAATCAAAATGGTATTCAAGATGCAGGAGAAGAAGGTGTAGCAGGGATAACAGTTATTTTGTATGACAATGGAGGGAATATTTTAACAACAACAGTTACAAACTTAGATGGTTATTATTTGTTCCCTAACCTTGACGCAGGCAATTATTCAATTCAATTCACTAATTTGCCTCAAAACTATATTTTTACAATAGCTAATTCTACCACAGATGATATAGATAGTGATGCTAGTGAAAATGGTTTTACTTCAACAATTACTCTAGCAATTGGAGAAAATAATATAGATATTGATGCTGGTATTATAGCTGGAGCATCTCCTTCTGGTACGGCATCTTTAGGCGATAAAGTATTTTATGATTTGAATAATAATGGCATTCAGGATACTGATGAATTGGGAGTACAAGGAATTATTATTAATCTATATTATTCTAATGATTTGGTCAATCCAATTCAAACAACAACAAGTAATTCTTTAGGAGAATATCTATTTACAGGTTTAGAAGAGAATCAATATGTAGTAGAATTTGATTTAAATTCTTTACATGCAGGTTATCAATTGAGTCCACAAAATATAGGAGGAGATGATACAATAGATAGTGATGCAAATTCAGTTACTGGATTTTCAGATATTATTGATTTAATGAGAGGAGAAGAAGATTTAAGCATTGATGCAGGTATTTATAACCCATCTCCATTAGGTAGCTTAGGAGATTTTGTTTGGTATGATTTGAATGAAGATGGAATCCAAGATAGTGGAGAACCTGGAGTACAAGGAATTTCAGTGCAACTTTTAAATAGAGATGGAATATCTATTAAGGGGACAACAACAGATGCTACAGGTAAATATATGTTTTATGATTTGCCTGATGGTGTTTATAGTGTAGAATTTTCAAATATTCCTTCTGGATTTTCATTTACTTCACAAACATTAAATTCTGCAACAGGAAGTGATGCAGATGTAATAACAGGAAAAACGAATCAAGTGATTATTTCAGGAGCCAATAGTATTTTAGATTTAGATGCAGGAATTATTGGAAATATAGCGATGTTAGGAGATTATGTTTGGTTAGATGCAAATGAAGATGGTATTCAAGATGCAAATGAAGATGCAATAGCTGGAGTTACTATTATATTGAATGATGCTGTAGGAAATCCTCTATCCTCAACAGTAACAGATGATAAAGGTTATTATTTGTTTACAAACTTGCCTCCTGCTGAATATTCTATTTCATTAGAAACATTACCTAATGATGTTGTTCCTACACAACAAAATGCTACTACAGATGATATAGATAGCGACATTAATGAAACAACATTGCAATCGGATAATATTATACTAGCTAATGGTGATATTAATTTAACTTTAGATGCTGGTTTAATTCCTAATAAAATAGGTAGCTTAGGAGATTTTGTTTGGTATGATAATATCAATACAGATGGTATTCAAGATGTAGGAGAGTTGGGGGTTCCAGGAATGTTAGTTATCCTGTATAATTCATCTAACGACGTGATTGGAAAATCAATGACAAATGAAAGAGGGTATTATTTATTTGATAATCTTTCTAGTGACGATTATTATGTAGAATTTAATAATTTACCTACTGATTGTGTATTTACTTATTATAAAAATGCAGGATCTGTTGAAGATAATGATAGTGATGCTGATAGAATGACTTATTTAACACCTAGCTATACAGTTAATGAGAATCATATACGGAATGTAGATGCTGGAATAGGAAAACTTTCTATCCAAGGATATGCTTGGTATGATGTAGATAAAAACGGAATTAGAGAAGTGGCAGAAACATTATTAGAAGGGGTTGTAGTAACTGTTCATCGAGTATCTGATGATGTTTCTTTAGGATCTACTATAACGAATAGTGAAGGATTCTATGAATTTATTGAACTCAATCCAGGAGATTACTACGTTAAATTTGATGAAACATCTAATACTGCTGGTTATGCTTTTGTTTCTGCAACAGAAATGGAAGCGAATGCTGATGCAGATATTACAGATGCTATGGATAGTGATATAGATATTACAACAAAAGAAACACCTGATTTTATATTAAACTTAGGAGATACAAAAAGGAATATAGATGCAGGTTTTGTAACAGAACCATTACCTGTAGAAATGTTATATTTTAGTGGTCATGTAGATGGTTGTACAGCACAATTAAATTGGGGAACAGCTAGTGAAGAAATGAATGATTACTTTGTAGTTGAAAAAAGTTTAGATGGAAATGTATTTTTTGAAATAGGACGAGTATCTGGAGCAGGAACAACTGCTGAAACTCAACATTATTCTTTTGAAGATGAGCAATTGCGTCATGAGTATAATTATTATAGATTAAAACAAGTTGATTTTGATGGTACTTTTGAATATAGTGAAACGATTATGCTTCAGTCAAATTGTGCCAATGTTGGAGATAAGGAATTTATAGTTTATCCTAATCCAACTTTAGATGATGTTCATTTAGAAGTCAAAAGTGATGTAGAAGGATTGGCAGAAATTAGTATAATTGATGTTACAGGAAAAATATTAAATCATTTTGAGTTTGATTTGAATGAAGGAACAACAGTTAAAACCATTTCTTTATCAGATTATACACCAGGAATGTATATTATTGCTTTAAAAGATAATTCTGGAAGACAAGAAATTTTTTATATTGCAAAAGTCAATGAATAAAATTATTTAAAATAAAAATTCAATCATAAAAAAACTCCTTCAAAATGAAGGAGTTTTTTTTTATGATTAAATAGGAAGATTATTTATATAATTCTACACCAATATCATAATATTTATCTCCTTTAGTCCAAAAAGGTCTTTCAGGATCATTAGCGATTTTTCTTCCAGATAAAATAAATGATTGACAATATTTAAAAATATATCCGAAATCTACACTATCTGGATTATCTCCTGGTTGATGATAATATTTAAAAATAGTATCATCAAAAGCAGTGTAACCTTGGCTGTATGTAGGAGCAGGAATTCCTTTTTTTGCAAAATTTACATTATCAGAACGATCAAAAAGATTTTGTTCTGGAGCAGGATCTTTTATGGCTCTTAAACCATATTCTTTACAAGCGTCCAACATATGACGTTCGGCAGTAGTTCTTTCTAATCCAATTACAGTTACAACACTTGTATCGTTATATCCACCACTATCAATATTAAAACAATAAATAATTTTTTTAAGAGGAATAGGCGAATTTTCTACAAAATAAGAACTTCCTAAAAGTCCTTTTTCTTCACCCGTAAATAAAATAAATAAAGCAGAACGTTTCGTAGGATATTTAGCTAAATTTTCAGCAACACTTAGAACCGCAGTTGTACCAATAGCATTATCACGAGTACCATTATAAATACTATCTCCTTCAACAGGTCTTCCAATTCCTACGTGATCATA
>JAHDII010000036.1 GCA_020630895.1 Saprospiraceae bacterium | reverse complement strand
ATTTCCAAAATCTCTAAGTCGTCTTTCATAAAAAACTTTTCGTAATAACATCTAAAGAATTAGCGAATTTCAGTATCAATTTTTATTTTCCTATTTAGAATTTCTGATAGAAGCACAACGAGCGGCTCTTTTGTCTAGCGATTTGGACAAGATTTATTAATCTGTTCCTTGGCAAAAATTGGTATCAGTTCTAGAACTCAAAGATTATAAAAAAGTCGTTGTAAAAAATGATTTACAACGACTTAAAGTTTTACTATGTGACCGCAGGAGGATTCGAACCCCCAACCCTCAGAGCCGAAATCTGATATTCTATCCAGTTGAACTATGCGGCCTCAATAAAAGTACTACAAAGTTACAATGATTATTCTAATTAATAAAGTTCAATTATTGATATTCTTTTAGTAATTTTTTAATATCTAAAATTAATCGGTCTGTTTCTGTTCTATCTGTTCCACGTGCAAAAGATCTCACATGTCCTTTTTTATCTATTAGTACTAAATATCCGCTATGATCAAATCCCCCTGGTTCACTTTCATCTTCTTTTGCAGAACTGATATAGTCTTCAGCAATTGAATATATTTCAGATTTATTTCCTGTAACAAAATGCCATCTCTTTGTTTCGATTTCTAATTTTTCCGCATATGCTTTTAAAGCAGGAATAGTATCGTGTTTTGTATCAATACTGTGCGACAATAAGACAAGTGTGTCATTATTTTCAAAAGTATCATAAATATATTTCATGTTCGTTTTTACAGCAGGACAAATTGTTGGGCAATGAATAAAAAAGAAGTCTGCAATATAAATTTTATCTGTAAAAGTAGCATTGTTGACTTCTTGGCTATCCTGATTCATAAAAGAAAAAGGTCTAATAGTGTGTTGCTCTACTTTTCCTGTTTCTTTATTTAGCTTTCCTATTATTTTTAGTTTTTCAGAAGAATTGTTTTTTGTAGAAGAATCTGTTTCACAAGAGGATATAAAAAATAAAAGTGATATAAAAAAAATAATTCTCATTATGATATATTTATGATGAATGAATTCACAAAAATATATCATAAAAAAAAAATAGTAGCTACATATAATATATAACTACTATTTATTTTTATTCTAAAAAAGAAAAATTATTTACGCATCTGCATTAATTGGGGTTTTTTCTTTTTTTGCTGCCTCATTTTTTTCTTCTTCTCCACCTTTTACTTTAGCTTTTATTTTATTTTCAACAACTAAAGCAACTTCTGGATTATCCATAAAAAAGTTTTTAGCAGATTCTCTTCCTTGAGCTATTTTAGCTCCTTCGTAACTATACCATGCACCACTTTTCTTTATAACTTCATATTCTACTCCTAAATCTACTAATTCTCCTGTTTTAGAAATACCTTCTCCATACATAATATCAAATTCAGCGATACGGAAAGGAGGAGCTAATTTATTTTTAACTACTTTTACTTTTACATGATTTCCTACAACATTACCTTCTTTATCTTTTATAGCAGAACCAGATCTACGAATATCTAATCTCTGTGAAGCATAAAATTTAAGAGCATTACCTCCTGTTGTTGTTTCAGGATTTCCGAACATTACACCAATTTTTTCTCTTAATTGATTAATAAAAATACAACAAGTATTATGAGCTCCTATTACAGCAGTTAATTTACGCATAGCTTGAGACATTAAACGAGCTTGTAATCCCATTTTAGAATCTCCCATTTCTCCTTCAAGTTCTGCTCTAGGAACTAATGCTGCAACAGAATCAATCACTATTATATCAACAGCACCAGAGCGAATAAGATGTTCTGCAATTTCTAATGCTTGTTCTCCATAACTAGGTTGAGCAATTAATAAATTATCTGTATCTACACCTAATGCTTGAGCATAAGTTCTATCAAATGCATGTTCTGCATCAATAAAAGCAGCTATGCCTCCCTTTTTTTGTGCCTCTGCCATTGCATGAATAGCAAGTGTAGTTTTACCAGAAGATTCAGGACCATAAATTTCAACTACACGACCACGTGCAAAACCTCCTATCCCAAGACCTAAATCTAAAGTTAGGGATCCTGTAGAAATGGCATCTGCATCTACTACTTTTTTATCTCCTAAACGCATTACCGTTCCCTTGCCATAGGTTCTATCAATTTTCTCCATTGTTAATTGGAGAGCTTTTTTCTTTTGTTCGAGTTCTTTTGATTCTTTTGCCATCAGAAATTAATTTTAAATCTATAAATAAAGATAAATGATGTTTATCTCACTAATATATTTTATCATACATTAGAATATTATAATCACAACACAAATATAAAACATTTGTTTTTAAAAAAGCAACATTTTATTGATATTTTTTAATTTTTTGTTTTAAAATATACTTTCCCATTTTTTAGCCCATGTATTAAAACACTAGTAATCAACTACTTACTATCATTATTGTTATTTTTATTATTTTTGTTATTTCTGTTTTTATTTCTATGGTTTGATGTCTTATTATCAAACTTTTTCTTTTGAAACTTTTTATTACTATCTTTTTCTTTAGGTGTTTTGCCTTTATTGTTAGATGGTGTGTTATTTGTTTTCTGTCTATTTGAATCCCCTCGCCTATTTCTATTAGAACCTTTTCTTCTTCGTTTCTTTTCAGCAGGTAATTCAATTTGTCCTGTAACATCTGCAAATCCTAAATCCACATCATCATCACTACTATCATCATTAACAATAATACCTTGTAGCTCTTCTGGTTTTTTTCCTTTTTTATTGAGAGCTCTAATTTCATTCACTCTATCGATTCCTAGAGCAAATATTTTACCTCTTGTAGCTTTATTGTCTTTATAAACATAAAACATAAGCCGCTTGAAAATATCCATTTTCATCAAACGAGCATCTCCTGCTAATGTTTTTAGATAATCTGCATCTTTAGGAAATTCTTTTAAAACCTCCATATAAGTATCTAATTCATAATTGAGGCAACATTTTAATCGACCACATTGCCCAGATAGTTTAGATTGATTAATCGCTAAATTTTGATACCGAGCAGCAGAAGTAGAAACAGATTTAAAATTAGTTAACCATGTAGAGCAACATAATTCTCTTCCACAAGCTCCTAAACCTCCAATTCGAGCAGATTCTTGTCTTGCTCCAATTTGACGCATTTCAATCTTAATTTTAAATTCTTTAGCATAATGACGAATTAATTCTCTAAAATCAACTCGCCCTTCTGCGGTATAATAGAATGTAGCTTTTCTTTTATCGCCTTGATATTCTACATCTCCTATTTTCATATCTAAATCTAGCATTCTAGAAATAGCTCTTGCTCGAATCATGGTTTGACGTTCTAGATTTCTAGCTTCTTCTAGCTTTTCCATATCTCTATCATTCGCTAATCGAATGATTTTATGAAAAACAGTTTCGTCTTTAATTCGTTTCTTTTTCAGTTGTAATTTAACCAATTCTCCTGTTAAAGAAACTTTTCCTACATCATATCCTGCACCAGATTCTACTACAACCCAATCATTTTTTTGAGCCATAATATAATGAGGATTATGAAAGAAATATTTTCTTGAACCATTTTTAAAACTGATTTCAGCTAAATTAAATTCTTCAAAACTAGGTGGCTCAACCCCTGCCAACCAATCGTATGTATTTAATCTATTACAACCTCCAGATAAGCAGCCTCCTTTACTTCCACATCCAGTAGGAGTGCCATCTTTTTTTCCTGTTGAACATCCTGCACAACTCATGTGATTATTATATTTATACTAGCATTTTACTTTTAAGAACTTTATTCATTCTTATGCTAATGTCTGTCATTAAAATTTTAGGATTTGCATTTCTTGAAATATGAAATGCTGCATCCGTTAATATATTTAAAATAGGACTTATTTGTCCGTATTGAATTACTTTTGTTAAGTTTTTTGCGGTTGTAAGTTCTTGTTCACTCAATCTGATATTTTCATTATCTGTTAATTTTAATACCATATATTCTCTGATAAAAAACAAGCCATAATCAAAAAAGTATTTTTGATTCTCTCGACCTATTTTAGCAAAAATATCTGACCACGTTATAATTTCTTGTGGTTTTCCTAAATAACAGATTCTAAGCCAATCTAAAAACATTTTAGTATTATCATTTTCTGATTCTTCTAGTAATGATAATGCTCTGTTATAATTGCCATTGGCTAAATGAGCAATATGTGTAGCTTTTTCTGTATCAATATTATTTTGTTCTAATTGTCCTACAATTTCTTCATCACTCAGAGGTTTGAATTTCACAATTTGACATCTAGATAATATTGTATTCAAAATTTCTTCTGCATTTTCAGCAACTAAAATAAACAATGTATCTTCTGGAGGTTCTTCTATTAATTTTAATAATCTATTCCCTTCTTTTCTTAAAAATTCGGGCAACCAAATAATTAATATTTTATATTTTCCCTCAAAGGTTTTTAAACTTAATTTCTTTACAATATTCGCACATTCATCTTTAGTAATATTTCCTTGCTTGTTTTCTGCATTAATATGTTGAAGCCATTGATAAATGTTGAGATAAGGATTTTTTGCTAAAATTTCTCTCCATTCATTACCAAAAGAATTACTTGTAGCTTTGCTTCCTACAGTAGGAAAAGAAAAATGAATATCAGGATGAATCCATTTAGAAGATTTGATACAATTGGAGCAAGAACCACAAGCTTCATCAGTTCTATTACTGCACATTACAAATTGAGCAAAAGCTATTGCCATAGCTAAATGTCCAACACCTTCTTTACCTAAAAATATTTGAGCATGAGGAATTCTATCTCCTTCGACCATTGTCCGAAGAAGTTTTTTTATATCCTCTTGTCCTATAATATCTTTAAAAGTCATTTAACATATTTGATATCTCAAAGAGTTATGATATCAAATTAAATCTAGAATTTCTTCACTAGCAGGTTCTGTTGCAGAAGGAAAGAAGGCTAATAAATGGCCTTCTTCATCAAGGAGAAATTTACAAAAGTTCCAAGAAACAATGCTATCTAATACGTTATTTTCTTCTTTAGAACTCAACCATTTATAAATAGGATGTATTTCATTTCCCTTAATTTTAATTTTTTCAGTTAAAGGAAAAGTTACCCCATAATTTATAGTACAAAATTCTTGGATTTGCCCTTGATTATGAGGTTCTTGTCCTCCAAAATCATTACAAGGAAATCCAATTATAACTAATTTATCACTTAAGGCTTCGTAAAGCTCCTGCAATTGTCCATATTGTGGTGTATAGCCACATTCTGATGCCACATTGATTAAGAGTATTTTTTTTCCCTTGAATGCTTCAAAATCAATAATACTTCCAGAAATACTCTTTATTTTAAACTTGTGAATTGAATTCATTAAATATAATTTGACAACTCAATGTTGTAAAAGTACATAAATTGTAATGAACAAATCAAGAAAAATATAATTTGATACTAAGAAAAGTATGAAAAACTTAAAAAAAATAAGAAAAATGGAACTATTATAAATGATATAAAGTTAAAGGGGTAACAACAGAAATGACTAAAAATTAAAGAAACCTTATTTTCCATCAAAAAATGTATCTATCTTTATGGTAGTTATGGAAAAAAATATCAAGGATAAAATTTTTGAGGAAGAGTTGATGCCTCAAATTGATGCATTATACAATTTTGCATATCACCTTACATATAATGAGGCTGATGCGGATGATTTAGTGCAAGAAACGTATTTAAAGGCATATCGTTTTATTTCGGGTTATGAAGTAGGAACAAATGCCAAAGCATGGTTATTTAAGATTTTAAAGAATGCTTTTATCAACCATTATAGAAAGAAGACTAAAGAACCTACAAAAGTAGATTACGAAGAAGTGATCAATCACCATGTAGATGATGATGAAACAACTACTAATAGTAGTTATTTAGATTTACGACAAGAAATTTTTCAAGGAATGATGGGTGATGAAATTACCATTGCTATTAATTCTTTGGATGTTCCTTTTCGAACAGTCATTCTATTATGTGATTTAGAAGGGTTCAAATATGAAGAAATTTCTAAAATTTTAGATGTCCCTATTGGAACAGTACGTTCAAGATTACATCGTGCTCGTAATATGTTGAAAGACAAATTAAGAGAGTATGCTAAAACTATGGGATATTCGGATAAAGAAGATTAATGAATATAATTAAAAAGGAGATGTAACTATTTATAGTTATACATCTCCTTTTAGATTCTATAAGAAAAATATTTTTTAACAAGCGTTTTTTTGAGAAAAAATCAAAATTAATTATATAAAAGAGTTTCATGAAGCAAATCAATTTAGATATCAATTTCATCACAACAGGAGTCATTGCTCCCGTGTCATCTTGTCCGAATACGGATGCAGTAGACTTTGGGGTATTATGCCTGAGTGAAAAACGGATATCATCTAATTGTTTGCTCAGGCTCCTCTCA
The DNA here is from genome assembly GCA_020630895.1 of Saprospiraceae bacterium. GTDB lineage: Bacteria > Bacteroidota > Bacteroidia > Chitinophagales > Saprospiraceae > JAHDCE01. The sequence continues at coordinate 10,917 of JAHDII010000036.1, read as the reverse complement.
AAAGGAACGTATTAAATTTAAGGAACATGGGTAGTACAATCAATTTCAAAGACCTGGCAAAGAGAGTAACACTATATCTAGATGGTGAATTAAGTAAAGAAGAAGAAAGGGAACTACTCCTAGAAATTCAGCAAAACCCGCAATACGTCCAATTACTAGGTAAAGAACAAAATTTTAGAGAATTTGTAAAATCACGTCTTCAACGTAAAAAAGTTTCTCCCACTCTTATCCAATCTATTAAAGACAAAATCAGTACTTCGTATTAATTTTTTATAAAGCAGTTGAGTGTTTTTTATGTCATTAAAAATAATGTTGTAATAACATTCATAGAACTTGTTTTATAATAACAAATAAAATATAAAAAGATGAACTTGTTTAAGAATTTAAACAAGTTCATCTTTTTATATCAAAGAAATACAATTTAAAAAATATTCTACATCGATCTTAATAAGGATCTACATCTATAATAATTCTTACATTAGAAAAGCCTTTTGTCTTATGTAAGCTTACTTGAATTTGATAAATTAAATTTTTTACTTCTTGTATTTGACGAGCATTTTTGTCTAATTTTATAATAATGTCTTGGAGGTAAAAAGATCTAACGCGAGGTATTGCTGGTTCAGCAGGACCAATAATATTTTTTTTATATTTTATTTTTAATTCATTTCCAAAATATTCAGCAGCTTGTTGAACGGTATTTCTTTTTTTATGTTTCAAAGTAATTTTTATCATTCGTTTAAACGGAGGATATTTAAAACTTTTCCGTTCAGAAATTTCTCTTTTAAAAAATGACGTAAAATTATTTTCTAATACTTCTTGAATAATAGGATGCTGAATTTGATATGTTTGAATAACTACTTTCCCTTGTTTATGTTTCCGCCCTGCTCTACCACTTACTTGTAACATCAATTGAAACGCTCTTTCATTAGCTCTAAAATCAGGAAAACACATTAAATGATCAGCACTTAAAATACCTACAATTCCAACATTGTCGAAATCAAGTCCTTTTGTTACCATTTGAGTTCCTACTAAAATATCAATTCTTTTTTCTTCAAAATTATTTATTAATTGAGCTAATGATTTTTTTCCTTTTACAGTATCCCAATCCATTCTAGCAATAGAAGCATTAGGAAAAAACACCTGCAATTCATCTTCTATTTTTTCTGTTCCAAAACCTTTTAAATCTAAATGAGGATTGGCACAAGCAGGACATTCTTCTACTATTTTTTCTCTATACCCACAATAATGACAACGCAAATTATTAGAATATTTATGAAAAGTTAAACTTACATCACAATGAATACATTCTGATTTCCATCCACAACTTTTGCAAATAAGACTAGGAGAATAGCCTCTTCTATTTTGAAAAATAATGGCTTGTTCTCCTCGTTCTAAAGCAGCTTCTAATTCTTCTAATAAGGTAGGTGTAAAATGAGATTTCATTAATCGTTTTTTAGAGGCCTCCTTCATATCAGCAATGATAATTTCAGGTAATTCTAAACCTCCAAAACGTTCTTTCATATATACTACGTCATATTTTTTTTCAACTACATTTTTATAGCTTTCTAAAGAAGGTGTAGCAGTACCTAAAATTACTTTTGCCTGGTATAAATAAGACATAAAAACAGCCGTATCTCTTGCATTATATCTAGGAGCAGGATCATTTTGTTTAAAAGAAGGATCATGCTCTTCATCAACAATAATTAATTTTAAACGATTAAAAGGTAAAAACATACAAGAACGAGCCCCTAACAAAATAGGTTTGTTTTTTCTTGCAGCATGCCACAACTCAACTCGTTCATTATTATTCATTCGACTATGATATACCGCTATTTTATTACCAAATATTTTTTGTAGTCGATGAACAATTTGAGTGGTTAAAGCGATTTCAGGCAATAAATATAAAATTTGTTCTCCTCGTTCAATGGCTTTTTTCATTAACTCGATATAAACCCTTGTTTTTCCGCTTCCTGTAACACCATGTAAAAGAACAACTTCTTTTTCCTTGAATTTTTCTTCAATTTCTGCAATAGCAGTCACTTGCTGTTTCGATAATTCTCCAGCATCAGTAACATCTTCTTCATAGCCATTTAATCGGCTCACTTCTTTTTTATATAATTCAACAATTCCTTTTTTTTCTAATGCTTTTAATACTGTAGAATCTGCTTGAGTTAAATTATATATGTCTTGTTTTTTTATAATTTTTTGTTTTTGATTTAATTGTATTAATGCAAGTAACGCTTCCTGTTGTTTTACAGAACGTTGAGTTAAATCAAAAGCTTTTTTTAATTGAGTTGAATCAGATAAATAGGGTTCTTTTAATTGAATACAAGAAATAGTTTTGACTTTATATTTTTCTTGTAATTCTTCAAAAAGAAAAATAATTTTCTTTTCTAACATTTTTTTAATAATAGGATAAATTGTTTTTCTATTCAGTATTTTTTTTATGTCTTCTATTTTTAATTCATGCTGTAAAGTCAACGCTTCAGCAATTAAATATTCATTATCGTTTAAATGTTGACCATCTAAATTTTCATTATAAAAAGGAGCTAAAACAACTCTAGTTTCACTAGCTAATTTTAAACCAGAAGGTAAAGAAGCATACATAATTTCTCCTAGAGAACAGCAATAATATTCAGACATCCATTCCCATAACTTCATTTGTTTTGAAGTAATAATTGCTTCAGCATCAAGGACAGAAATAATTGTTTTAGTTTTGTAGTTAGGAGCTTCATCAATAATTTCTTTTACAATTCCAGCATATAATTTATTTTTCCCAAAAGAAACTTCAACTCTCACACCAAATTTTATTTTTTCTAATAAATTAGAAGGAATAGCATAAGTATAATTTTTTCTAATAGCAATAGGTAATACAACTACTGCATATTTTGTTGAAATATTTTCTGATATAAATAATTCTGAATTCAAACGATTACTATTTATTTGAAGATCGATTCATAGCAAAACCAATTACAGCCCACATGAATAATCCTATAATTAATAAAATAAAGAAAAATAAAGAAATTCCTTTTTCTGATAAAACTTGTTGCCCTCCAGATAATATATTAAAAACAGGCATAAATGTAACAATCCAATTTTCTTCATAGTTCAGTATAGATATAATAGAAGAAGTTAAAAATGTTAGAATAAAAAAAATAGAAAACATAAAGTAAGAAAAACCGAAAGCTCCTAAAAACGTTTGTGCTTTACGATTAAAAAAAGCTAAAATATTGGACCAAAATAAATGCGATAAAAAAAGAAGAATAGTAAATTGTAATAAATTATAATTAGATAAATAACTTTTAAAGATTCCCTGCAAAAAAGCAGGTTGTCTAGGAATCAAAAATAGAGATGATTTTAATCCTATAACAATAAGAAGAGAAATAAGAGTACCCCATATAGATACTCCAATTATTTTATCTAAAAAAGAAGCATCTTCTATTTTTCCTTTATTTTTAGCATTCGAAAAAATAATACTAGCAGGAATAATTAAACCTAAAAATCCAAATAAAATTAATATGAGAGGTAATAAAGTTTTTAATGTACTCTCTATCATTTTTATTCCTTGATTCAAAAATTCATTAAGGTCTAAAGCATTTACTTCTTTTACACTAAAAGGTGATAAAAAATTCTTAGATAATTGAATACTATCTAATCTTACAGAAATAATTTTATTTTTATATGCCTCTAAATATGTTTGGAGTTTTTTTAAATCTTTTTCATTATTATAATAAACTTTTAATTCATTTTTTTGATGTTCTTGAATATTTGTTGAAAAATTTTCAGGAATAATCATTCCTAAAGAAAATTTTCTAGAACTTACCTTTTCATAAATTGAAGAACTATCAATATCAAAAATGAGTTCTATATCATTTTGTTTTTTGAGCCCTTCAATAAAATCAGTAGTATCGCCTGAATAAACAACTCCCATTTGAGTTTTTGAAGGAACACTATTCATTTGTTGAGAAATACTCAAACCAATAATTGTCATTAATAAAAATGAAACCAATAGAGGAATCACTAAATTAAGTATCCAAAATCTTTTGTATCGTAATAAAGAAAAAAATGTTTTCATTCTAATTATAGAATTAAAAATATTCTAAAATAAGATCAAAACTACAGTTTATTATTAATTTTATGTCAATAAAAGTAATAGACTACTTTATTATCAATAAAATTAGACTATAAAAATGAGTAATACTAACAATAGGAGAGAAATTAATTTAGATGATTTTAATCTTAAAAAATTAACCAAAAAATTCATACTTAGAGCATTAATTACTTTAGTGGTTCTTGTCGTTGCTTTATATTTTATTACGCCAGGCACACTCAATCAATTATTTTTTAATTTTCTTCTAGGAGGATTCCCTTTTTTATTACTAGCAGCCTTCTTTTTCTTTTTTATATATAAAGCATTAAGAGCATTTGCAAATCCTAAAAGTCCAAATAGAGCTAAAGTAACAATGTGGGGTGTTTTAGCATTAGTTATTTTCATTTTTGGTTCTGTATTCTTTTCTAAAGTAATGGATTATTATACCTATAATAAATTAGCAAGCAATGTAACAAAGTTAGATGGTTACATACCCATCGATAAAAACATATTAAGATTTACTCCTCGAATCATTGCTTATAATCAAATGGAAAGCACTGTAAGAGCGAGAACAGAAACCGTAGAATGGGAACATTGTCGCCCATATTTAAAAGATAATGGCTTTGGTTATGTAGCGCCCATTACTCCTGATGGACTTCGTCCTCAATGGCTCAAAAAAAATCCAGGTTTTATAAAATACAATGACAATTATAATGCTGACCCCGTTATTTCTAGAATTGACCAACCTTTTGAGGTAGGTGAGAAAATGGAATACACCGATAATCTTTATAGAAAATTATACTTCCATGATTTCTTCGCTAAATATCCTCGTATCCATTATATGACATTAGGCGAAGAAGATAAATTTTATGCTGTAGCTCCTAAAATTAAATATAAATATGCATTTCCCTTTTTCTTTATTGAATATTGGTCAGGAACAGTAATTGTTGATGAGAATGGAAAAATAGAAGACCTTTCTAGAGAAGAAATAATAAAAGATCCTCGTTTTAAAGGAAAATGGATGGCTCCACTAGCATTATTTAAAAAATATGTATCTGTTCAAGATTATGCTGTAGGATTTTGGAATACATATACTAGTGTTGATGGTATGTTATCTATTCCTAATCTACCCAATAATGATTATCCACTAGTAATTTATACTGAAAGTGGTGACACCTACTTAGTCATTGATACTGAACCTCAAGGTACAGGAAGAGGTCTTTTTAGGGTATATTATCAAAATGCTCAGACAGGAGAAATTTTTTCTTATGAACCTCCCAATACAGAACCTATTATTGGTCCTATGGGAGCGATGTCTAAAGTATATTCTTTAAAAGGCTATCATTGGTATGAAGGAACATCAGGAAATATGTTAGCTCTAGAACCAGTATATCTTACTAAAAATATCAATGGAAAAGAAGTCCTTTTTTGGAAATTTTCAATTACCTCTTTAGATAGAACTAGAGTTTCTGCAACTGTTGTTGTGGAAGCTACAGAAGGAGGAGATATGTTTGAATTTACTAAAAGAGAAGAGTATCAACGATGGTTGAATTCTTCAGAAATGAAAGAAACAATAGTTAATGATACTACATCAACAACAGTAAAACAGAATATATCTATATCTGAAAAAGTAACTCGTGTAGAAAGTTTACTAGAACAAGCATTAAAAGAATTAGAAGAGTTGAAAAAGTTGCAAACTTTAGCAAAAGATACAATACAATAAATAGAGCTTTTTTAACAAAAAAATGATTCAATTGTAGCTTTTAAACATTATTACGAGCTGTTTTTAATCCAAAATGTTAGAATCCTTTACTTTTCCAAAAAAATGACATATATTTGCACTCAATAATACGAAAATCTCTAAAAGAGGGAACTGAAAGTTCCCTCTTTCTTTTTAATAAGCACAGAGATAATGAAAGAATTGAAAATAGAACAATTCATATTGGAAAAATTGGAAGAACCTGGTTTTGAAGATTATTATCTTTTAGAAGTCAAACACAACCCTGCTAATAATAAAGTAGAAGTGTTCTTAGATAGTGACTCTGGACTTTCCTTGGGCGTAGCTGCGAAAATAAATCGCTATCTACAATCTAGAATTGATGAAGCAGGATTTTTAGGTGAAAAATACATATTAGATGTATCTTCTCCTGGAATAGGCAAACCTTTACAATTGATAAGACAATATACCAAAAATATTGGTAGAATCCTTGAAGTTACTTTTGCAGAAGATGATAAGAAAGTAAAACAAAAAGGTACCTTGACAAAAGTAAACGGGGAAACTAGTATTCTTATTCAATATGAAGTAAAAGAAAAACAAGGCAAGAAAAAAATTGTCAAAATAATAGAAAAAGAAATCGCTTTTGATATAATTGATAAAGCAATAGTTAAAATTTCATTTTAAAATCTATGGTACAATGAACTTGGTAGATACGTTTTCTGAGTTTAAAGCAGGAAAAAATATAGATAGACCTACAATGGTGAGGGTATTGGAAGATGTATTTCGTACTCTTATCAAAAAAAAGTATGGATCTGATGAAAACTTTGATGTTATCGTCAATACAACAAAGGGGGATTTAGAATTATGGCGTGTTAGAGAAATTGTTCCTGATGGGGAAGTTACTGATGAACGAAGCCAAATTTCTATTTCTGAAGCTCAAATTTCTGATGAAGCTTATGATGTTGGTGAAGAATTTTATCAACAACTAGGTTTAGAAGATTTTGGACGTAGAGCCATTATGGCTGCTAGGCAAACTTTGATTTCTCGTATCATGGAATTAGAGAAAGAACAAGTTCGCCAACTTTATATGGAAAGAGTAGGAGATGTAATCTTAGCAGAAGTTCATCAAGTACTTAAAAGAGAAATCTTAGTCATTGATGAAGCTAATGGCAATGAACTAGTTCTTCCTAGAAGAGAAATGATCAAAGGAGATTTCTTTAGAAAAGGAGATATGCTTAAAGCAGTGATTAAAGATGTTGAAATGAACAACAATAATCCTGTAGTAGTGATTTCTAGAACTAATGAAATGTTCTTAGAAAAATTATTAGAGCAAGAAGTACCTGAAATAGAAGATGGTTTGATTACGATTCAAAAAATTGTAAGAATTCCTGGAGAAAGAGCAAAGGTAGCCGTTGAATCTTATGATGATAGAATTGATCCTGTAGGTGCTTGTGTAGGAATGAAAGGTTCTAGAATTCATGGTATTGTAAGAGAGTTGAGAAATGAAAATATAGATATTATTAATTTTACCAATAATACGTCTCTATATATTCAAAGATCTCTAACTCCTGCTAAAATTACAAACATCGAATTAGATGATGAAACCAAAAGAGCTTCGGTCTTCTTAAAACCAGATCAAGTATCTTTAGCTATTGGAAAAAGAGGAACGAACATTAAATTAGCAAGTAGTATTACTGGCTATGAAATAGATGTATATAGAGATTCAGAAGAATATGATGTAGATATTGATTTAGACGAATTCTCTGATGAAATAGAAGGATGGATCATTGATTCTCTTAAAAATATTGGTTGCGATACAGCAAAAAGTGTTTTAGAATTAAGTAAAGACGAATTATTAAGAAGAACAGATTTAGAAGAAGAAACGATTAATGATGTTATCCAAATTCTTGAAGAAGAATTTAAAGATTAATCATCCAAAATATTACGATTTTTAAACTTTTAGTCAATTTTAAGGGAAAAAAACCCTAAAATGACATTTTATACCATACAAATTGAATTGTTTTCCAACCATTGTTGTTGGTTTAATTAACTTTGTATATCATTTAATAAATGCCCTTATTAGGGCTTGTAAGTAGAGCATGGCGAAACGTTTAGTTAAAATAGCGAAAGAATTAAATGTAGGAACAGCAACAATTGTTGAGTTTCTCAAAAAAAATGGGTTTAATATTGAAAATAGACCCACAGCTAAGGTATCGGAAGAGATGGAAAATTCTCTTATCGAAGAATTTCGCTCGTCTATGAGGATCAAAGAAAAAGCAGATCAATTAAATATTCGATTTAATTCTCCTGCTAAAAAAGAGCAAAAACTAACTTTTGAACCTCCAAAAATAGCAACACCCCCTACCCCTATATCAACACCTCCACCTCCGATTACTCCTCCTCCTCTTACAGTAGCGGAAGAACCTATTCAACAAAAAGAAGAAGACGAAACAACGCCGCCTCCTGTTAAGGAAGAGCCTAAGATTGAGGTGAAAGAGGAAACTCCTCCTACAAAAGAAAGAAAAGAACCAGGTTTGAAAGTTTTAGGTAAAATTAATTTAGATGAAGTAGGTAAAAAGAAAAAACCTAAAAAGAAAACGGAGGAACCTAAAAAAGAAGAACCTAAAGTTGAGGTAAAGAAAAAAGAAGAGGAAAAAACAACGCCACCTCCTATTAAGGAAGAACCTAAAGTTGAGGTAAAGAAAAAAGAAGAAGAAAAAACACCGCCTCCTATTAAAGAAGAACCTAAAGTCGAGGTAAAGAAAAAAGAAGAGACTGTAATCGAAAAAGAAAATGAAGATATAGTTGCTAAAGCACCTCAATTAGAAGGGCTTAAAATCAAAGGAAAAATTAATCTTGAAAAATTTTCTCCTAAACCAAAAACTAAAACAAAATCTAAACAGCAACAAAAAAATAGACATAGAAAGAAAAAAGAAGATCCTAATAAAAAACAACAAGAACAATCCTCCGACCAGAAAAAAGAAACACAAAGTAACAACACTAATAATGATGCTCCAAAGAGAAGGAGAAAGAGAAAAAAAGTTGCTAAAAAAACAATAGAAGGCAACAAAAGAACTGATGCTGGTTCAAGAAGAAAAAGAGGGCAAAAAAAGGAAGAAGCTCCAGAAATTTCTAAAAAAGAAATTGAAGAAAGAATTAAAGCAACTCAAGCACGATTACAAGGAGGAGGAAAAAGTAATCGTCAAAAGGTAAGACGTGAATCTAGAGCTAAAAAACGTGAAGATAGAGAAAAGAGAGAATTAGAAAATCAAGATCAAAGAATACAACTAACAGAGTTCGTATCTGTATCCGAATTAGCTAGCTTAATGGATGTCAATCCTACTGAAGTTATCATGACTTGTATGAATTTAGGGTATTTCGTTACTCTAAATCAACGGTTAGATGCTGAAATTATAGAAATCGTAGCTGGTGAGTTTGGACATGAAGTAGTATTCATTAATGCTGAAGAAGCACTAGAAGAAGAAGAAGAAATTGTTGATGATCCTAAAGATTTATTACCAAGAGCTCCTATCGTGACTGTTATGGGACACGTAGATCATGGTAAAACATCTTTATTAGATTATGTTCGTAAAGCTAATGTAGCAGAAGGAGAAGCAGGAGGAATTACACAGCATATTGGTGCTTATGAAGTTTTTGTAGGAGATAGTAAAAAGAAAGTAACATTTTTAGATACTCCAGGTCACGAAGCTTTTACAGCCATGCGTGCAAGGGGAGCTAAAGTTACTGATGTTGCAGTAATCATTATTTCTGCTGATGATAAAATAATGCCTCAAACAAAAGAGGCAATAAGCCATGCTCAAGCAGCTGAAGTACCTATGGTATTTGCTATTAATAAAATAGATAAACCAGGAGCAGATCCTGAAAGAATTAAAGGAGAACTTGCAGGAATGAATCTTCAAGTAGAAGATTGGGGAGGAAAATATCAATCTCAAGATATTTCAGCTAAACATGGTACAAATGTAGAAGAACTATTAGAAAAAATTCTTTTAGAAGCTGAAATACTAGAATTGAAAGCTAATCCTAATAGGCAAGCTCATGGTGTTGTTTTAGAAGCAGCATTAGATAAAGGAAGAGGATATGTAGCTAAAATATTAGTACAAACAGGTACTTTGAATGTTGGAGATCCAATCGTTTCAGGAGAACATGCTGGAAAAGTGAAAGCCATGTTTAATGAAAGAGGACAGCGAGTAAAAGTAGCAGGACCATCAACTCCTGTTCTTATTTTAGGACTTGCAGGTGCTCCTCAAGCAGGAGAAAAATTCAAAGCTGTTGAAACAGAACAAGAAGCTAAAACATTAGCGAATAAACGTTCTATTATATCTAGAGAACAAGCTAATAGAGCTAATAAACGTATTAGTTTAGAAGAAATTGGACGTCGTTTAGCATTAGATTCATTTAAAGAATTGAATTTAATTATTAAAGGTGATGTGGATGGTTCTGTAGAGGCATTAGCAGATTCTCTATTGAAACAATCTCATGAAACTGTTCAGGTAAATGTAATTCATAAAGCAGTAGGGCAAATTATTGAATCCGATGTATTATTAGCATCTGCTTCTGATGCCATTATTGTTGGATTCCAAGTAAGACCTTCAGCTGGAGCTAGAAAACTAGCAGAAAAAGAAGGAGTTCAAATTAAGAGTTATTCTATTATTTATAAAGCTATTGAAGAAATCCGTTCTGCAATAGAAGGAATGTTAGAGCCTACTAAAGAAGAAAAAGTTGTGAGTGAGGTTGAAGTAAGAGAAGTCTATAAAATTAATAAAGTAGGTACAATTGCAGGTTGTTTTGTAACAGAAGGAAAAATTCAAAGAAATCATAAAATACGTTTAATTAGAAATGGTATTGTAACTTATCCTACAAAAGAAGGACAAGTAGCAGAATTAGGCTCTTTAAAACGTTTTAAAGATGATGTTAAAGAAGTCGCTAGAAATATGGAATGTGGTATAACGATTAAGAATTTTAATGATATCAAAGTTGGAGATATTATTGAAGCTTATGACATTGTTGAAATTAAACAAACTTTAGATTAATCAAATTATTTTTAATAATTAGAATAGGTTCTATGAATTGAAACTCATAGAACCTATTT
>JAHDII010000035.1 GCA_020630895.1 Saprospiraceae bacterium | reverse complement strand
GTATGCTGTTTTCATTTCTTCTTCTAAGCTAATTGGGATAATTCTTTGTGATGCCATGTAAAATTTATGTATGTTTTAAAATATGTGCAAAAATACATAAAATACTGCTTTTTGAGAAATATTTTATAATATTAATTGAATATATTTGTAATAATATTTGATTGATTATTAATTACTTATATATTTTTAATTTAAAATGGCTCATAAATCTCTTTTATTGGAATAATAATGGCTGTTAGTAAGGAATTGTACCTTTTATACTAAAGAATAATCTTTAATATGAAAATATGAGAAAAAAATTATAAATTCGTAGAATTATTAAAACATTTATTGATATGAAAAATTGGATATTTTCACTTTTATTATGCATTCCATTAAGTTTGAGTGCTCAATTAGAAGTGGGTGGAACTGTTGGTGTATCTAACTATTTAGGAGATTTAGCACCTTCAGGTTTATGGACAAGTTTGGGTGAAATGAATTTCTCTGCTGGTGTGTTTGCTCGTTATAATATTGGCAAATGGGTTAGCTTAAAAGGAGGGATAAATTATGGTAAAATTTCTGCAAGCGATTTTAATAGTAATAATAGTGATTTTAGACAATCAAGAAATTTAAGTTTTAGATCTAATATCTTTGAATTTGGGTTTACAGGAGAATTTAATATTTTAGGATATGCTCCATATAATTTAGAAAAAACCTTTTCGCCTTATGTTTTTGTTGGTATTGCAGGGTACAAATTCAATCCGCAAACAGAATACAATGCTGAATGGGTTAATTTACAACCTTTGGGAACTGAAGGACAAGGAATGGAAGGAAGACCTGAAAAATATAAATTATTACAAATGTCAATTCCTTTTGGAGGAGGAGTAAAATATGCTATCAATGATAAATGGAATTTAGGTTTCGAAATAGGATTTAGAAGAACTAATACAGATTATTTAGATGATGTAAGTACTATTTTTGTAAATTATGAAGATTTGGCTTCTGCAAATGGAGAATTAGCTGCGATATTATCTTGGAGAGGAGGAGAAATAGAAGGAGCTGGATATACTCGACCAGAAAGTGAAACTGTAGGACGAGGTAATCCTAATAATTTGGATTGGTATGTAATTTCAGGGATATTTTTATCGTATAATTTTACAGATAATGGTTTAGTAGGAAGTAGAGGGAGATCTAGAGGTAAGAAAAAAGGATGTCCTTCTTTTTAATTCAAAAAAATATTAAGAAAAAATAAGGAATTGAATACATCAATTCCTTATTTTTTTTATAATATCTTCTGCTACATTTTTAGAAGCATTTTTTTTAGAAATCATCTGTTTCAATTCTTGATACCCTTCTAAAATGATTTTTCTATTTTGAGGAACTAATAAATCATTGAATTCTTTTTTTAATAATTGACTATTTAAGTTTTCTTGAATTAATTCTTTTACTAAGGAACGGTTTAAAATTAAATTTACTAAAGAAATATAATTAATATTTTTAATTAATTTTTTAGCAATCCAATATGAAATTTTACTGCCTTTATAGCAAACAATTTGAGGAACATTAAACAAGGCTGTTTCAAGTGTAGCTGTACCAGACGTTACCAAAGCAGCATAAGATGAATGTAATAAACCATGAGTATTATTTTTTTCAATTTTTATATCATGTTTATTAATTATTTTTTGATAAAAAGAATCTGGAATTGAAGGTGCAGCACCAATAATAAAATCATAATCATTATTATTTTTTACAGCATCTATCATAATAGGAAGAATATTTGAAATTTCTTGCTTTCTACTTCCAGGTAACAAAGCTACAATAGGTTTTTGTGACGCAATTTTATTAAAATTATTTTTAGAAATTTCATCTAGCAATGGATGTCCGACAAAAACAACATTATAATTATATTTTTTATAAAAATCTTTTTCAAAAGGCAAAATTGTATATACTTCTTCCGTTGAATTTATTATAGAATGAATACGTTTAGATTTCCATGCCCAGATTTGAGGAGAGATATAATAAAATACTTTTATTCTTTGTTGTTTTGCCCACTGAGCAATACGTAAATTAAATCCTGGATAATCAATGAGAATAAGGGCATCAGGTTGAAATTTTACAATTGTTTTTTTACAAAGAGAAATATTTTTTAAAATAATCCTCAAATTTAGAACGACTTCGATGAAGCCCATAAAAGCTAAATCAGAAATATGTTTTATAGCTTTAGTTTGAGCTATTTTTTCCATTTTATCACCACCAAAAAATTGAAAAGATGCTTGTGAATCTAATTCCTGAATCGCATGAATTAAATTAGCCCCATGCATATCTCCTGAAGCTTCTCCAGCAATGATATAATATTTCATTAAATATTGAAAAGGTTAAAATAATATGCCCAAGATAAAAGCATGATAATCGTTAATAATCCGCAACCTCTTAGCATATCATCCCATCTCTTATTTTTAGCATAATGGAATGGAATTAAATTAAAACAAATAGAAACTAAAACCATAGTTTTAGAAGAAAATTGAAATATTTGTCCGAATTTATCTGTAACATTAGCACTCATTAAAATATAATTAATTAATACCCAAATAGCATAACCAATTACAGGTAAAATAAGAGATATTAATATGCCAAAAACAATTGTATTTTTATTCATTTTATAAACTAGTTAAATCATTTAATTTTCCATGTAACGATTCATGTCGGGTTAAATCATGATGAGAAGGAACTACAGAAATATATCCTTCATTTAATGCTTTTATATCTGTATCTTCTCGAGTATCATTATTTTCAAAAACACCCGTAAGCCAATAATATTTTTGTCCTCTAGGATCTTCAGCTTCATGAAATTCTTCTATCCATCGAGCATTTGCTTGTCGGCATATTTTTATTCCTTTAAATGCTTTGCCATCTGTTTTAGGAAAATTAATATTTAATAAATTAGTATGTTCAAGAGTATGCTCTAAAAACCAGGTAGCAATTTTTTTAATAGGATCAATACAAGGAGAAAAATCGGCTTTAAAAGAAAAATCACATAAAGAAAAACCAATAGATTTTATTCCTTCTAGAGAAGCTTCCATTGCTGCCGACATTGTACCAGAATAAATGATATTTACAGAAGCATTTGAACCATGATTAATTCCTGAAACACATAAATCAATATTTCTTCCTTTTAAGACTACATTTCGTGCTATTTTTACACAATCTGCTGGTGTACCAGAACATTCATAGGCCTCGACTCCTTCAAAAACATCTACTTTTCTTAAGCGGATAGGATCCATAATTGTAATAGAATGCCCTTTTGCTGATTGTGGAGAATCTGGAGCAACGACAACTACTTCTCCTATCATTTGCATTGTTTGTACCAGTATTTTTATTCCTGGAGCAACAATACCATCGTCATTTGTGACTAATATTAATGGTTTCATCCTACAAAGGTAATTTACTTTTTAAGGATGAACAAATTCTTGAGACATTTCTATGACTTCAGGAAAAAAACGATTGAAACCTTCATTCAAAATATTTATATGTTTTTCTAAATGTTGAGTAGATAACTCAAAAGAATTTGGAAATTTAGCTCGTTGTTTTACTCTTAAAAATGTATGGTGCAACTGTTCTAAGTTCCCATAGTGTGTAAGCCAATTGTGTTCTATCATTTTCATGACCTTAGCGAAATGTTTTTTAGGAATATAATCTTGATATTCTTCAATCACATCATAAGCCCATTGCGAAAAATCATCTAAACTTTCGTTAGAGTATAAATGCCAATTATAAGATAGAAAATAATCATAAAAAATATCAATAACAACAGGAGCATATTTATGATGATAAGGATGCAATATTTCTACTGCTTTATCTACAATAGCATGATTATCTGTAAAATAATCAATTTTACGATGCAATTCTGCACCTTTTCGCAAATTTATAGGCAATTGTTGATATTCTTTATTCGTAATTAAATCTCCCAAAAAATTACCCATTGCTATTTCGGGTTGCTTGTGAGATAAAAAAATATGAGCTAGATAATTCATATAATTGACTTAATAAGATCAAATGTAATTCTTAAAATTATATATTTGCGGATTGTTTTCAATTTTAATATTAGATATTTATTATTATGGCTTTAAAATGTGGAATTGTAGGGCTTCCTAATGTAGGAAAATCAACTTTATTTAATGCTTTATCTTCAGGAAAAGCTTTAGCAGCCAATTATCCTTTTGCTACTAAAGAACCTAATATTGGTATCATTACGGTACCTGATAATAGATTGGATCAATTAGCTGAACTTGTAAACCCTCAGAAAGTCCAACCTACAACGGTAGAAATTGTTGATATTGCGGGTTTAATTAAAGGAGCAAGTAAGGGAGAAGGTTTAGGAAATCAATTTTTAGCGAATATTAGAGAAGTAGATGCTATAGTTCATGTCGTTAGATGTTTTGATGATGGTAATGTAGTTCATGTCGATGGAGGTGTTGATCCTGTAAGAGATAAAGAAACTATTGATATGGAATTGATATTGAAAGATATGGATACCGTAGAAAAGCGATTAGAAAAATCGAAAAAAAATGCTAAAACAGGAGAAAAAACAGCAGTTAAAATAGTGAATACTATCCAAAAAATGTTGGATCATCTTGAATCTGAAAAACCAGCAAGAAGTTTAGATTTAGAAGATGATGAAGTAGAAATTATCGCTCCTATGATGTTACTAACAGCAAAGCCTATTTTATATGTTTGTAATGTAGATGAAGATTCTGTTCACGAGGGAAATGATCATACAAAAAGATTTGCAGAAATGGTTAAAGATGAAGGAGCAGAGGTCATTTTAATTAGTGCAGGAATTGAAGCAGATATTGCAGAATTAGAATCCAAGGAGGAAAGAATGGAATTTTTAGAAGATATGGGATTAAAAGAACCAGGAGTCAATCGATTAATTCAGTCCTGTTATAACTTATTAAATTTGATTACTTATTTTACTGCTGGAGAAAAAGAAGTACGTGCTTGGACGGTTCAAAAAGGAAGTTCTGCTCCTCAAGCAGCAGGAGTTATTCATACTGATTTTGAAAAAGGATTTATTAGAGCAGAAGTGATTAAATATAATGATTATGTTTCTTTAGGTTCTGAAAGTGCTGTTAAAGAGGCAGGGAAATTAGGTGTTGAAGGAAAGCAATATATTGTTCAAGATGGAGATATTATGCATTTCTTATTTAATGTGTAATATCTCTTGTATAAATATTAAAAATAGCTTCTCAAGGATTAAATTGAGAAGCTATTTTTAATTATCGTACAGTGTTACCCACTGAAGTTACTTTTAATTCTACTCTCCTATTCGCAGCAGATTGTTTTTCATTTTTAGGATTTGTAAAAATCATTTCTTTATTTCCATATCCTTCATAGGAAATTTGTAAACCATCAATTCCATGATCGACTAAATAATTATAAATTTTCCTTGCTCTACTTGTAGATAATAACCCACCAAATCCATAATTAATGGGATGTTTTTTTTCTACATCACCCTCTCTATATTGATAAGGAGAATTCATGTGTCCTCCAATTTCAAATGTTGCATCAGGATTCATTTCTATTGTTTTTTTGAGCCGTTCTAATTCTGGAAAAGACTTCTTCACTAATACTGTTTTTCCTCCAACAAAATTCAATTCTAATTTTAATTTGGCACCTACTTTTATAGGAATTAAATGAATAGTTACAGTATCTTTTTCTTGCTGATTTAATTTGATTTTCACAGAAGAATAAAAATATCCTTTTTTAAAAAAACTAAATTCCTTTTTTAATGTGTTACCATTTTCTACTTCAAACCAAGCATCACATTTTCCTTTTTCAAAAGTAGCATATTCTTTTTCTTTAGATTCAATATTACAATCAATTAATTCTTTTGAAAGATCATCTTTAATAATAAAATGAACCATAGCACCATTAGGAATTTCTTTTTCTTGAGGAGGACGAATAAATTCTTTTTCTTCAAAAGAAAAATAACGTAATTCTACCCTTCTATTCAGTTGTCTATTTTCTTCAGAATTATTATCTACAATATGTCTTTGCTCTCCATAAGAATTAGATTTAAAATATATGGGAGGAATTTGATTTTGCATTAAAAAATCAATGACACTATTCATTCTTTTATCAGATAAATTCAAATTTTTATCCTCTTTTCCAATAGCATCTGTATGAGCAGATAATTCTAAATAGCCTTGTGGTTTTGATTGAGTAGTTTGAATTAAAGTTTTTAATTTTGAAATTTCACTTGTCCTAATTTCGCTTTTTCCAAAATCAAAATAAATAGTATTTGTGTAAGACAAAATAGTATCTTTTTGAGCCGAAATAGATTCAAAATAAATGAGTGAAAAAAGCAATAATAATATTTTAACTTTCATGTTATTTAAGATTATTTCTTAGATAACGAAGAAAATAAAAATCGTTACATTTTTTTATAATAATATTGAACTTTATCATTGAATCGTGTGTTATAAGGCGATGGTCTAAAATGAGCATGGATATTTTTTACCTGTGTTTTTCTATTGAAGAAATTCACACAACATCAAAAAAATGAAAGTTATTTTAATTTCAGACACCCATGGTTTACATCATCAATTAGAAATTCCTGAGGGAGATATTTTACTTCATGCTGGAGATATTTCTGTTAGAGGAACAGAAGATGAGGTGAAAGATTTTTTAGATTGGTTTTCTAAACAATCCCATCCTCATAAAATTTTTATTGCAGGAAATCATGATTTTTATTTTGAAAAATCATCTTTAGAGGAAATTCAAAAAATAATTCCTAAAAATGTTCATTACTTAAATGAAGAATTATTAGAAATTAATGGTTTAAAAATTTGGGGTTCTCCAATAACTCCTATTCCTAAAAGTTTATGGGCATTCAATAAAACAAGAGGAAAAGAGATTCAAAAACATTGGAACTTAATTCCAAAAGATTTGGATATTCTTGTAGTACATGGTCCAGCTCAAGGAATCTTAGATGAAATTTTAGATGGAGATCATGTTGGTTGTCAAAATTTATTAGAAAGTGTATTTTTGAAACAACCCAAGATGTTCGTTTTTGGGCATATCCATGAAAGTCGTGGAGTAAAAGAAATACATGAAATAAAATTTGTAAATGCTTGTTCTGTAGATCGCTATAAGACTAAAGTTTTTCCTCCTTTTATTTTTGAATTCAATTAAAGAATTAGAATACCCACTAAATAATGAAATTATTTAGTGGGTATTCTTTCCTTTTGTAAAATATCTAATTGATTATAAACTTACAGGAGTTTCTTCTTCATAAATAAAGGGAACAGTAAAAGTTTTTCCAAAAACTTTTACTTTAACAACTCCATCTAATTTCATATCTATTTTTCCATCACCTAAAGCACTTTTTGCTAAAGAAAGGGCATTTCCCAACACCTTTTTTAAAGAAATTTTAGTTTCCAAAGGAATTGCAAAATCAGAACGTTTAGGAACTTTAGTTTCTTTGAGTTGAGCTACCTCTGCCATTTTTTTATCATCAATAAAAACTTCACATTCCATGTATGTAACTTTGGCTTTTACACGCCTAGGATTATGCATAACAGCATCCGCAGTTACTTGTACCGTTCCATCTGCTTTAATATTTTGAATTTTGATATTATTCATTTCTTTAAATGTGATTTCTTTTGATGAACCACAAGAAAATAATAATATACTAACAAAAAATAAAAGTAATAAATTGAATTTCATAAAGTTGGTGGATTAAAAAAAATAGATGAACATTTGTTCATCTATTTTTATGATTATTTTGATATACTTAAATCGACAACAAAGCCGTTCATTTTTTTCTTGCCTAAAGCATTTTTATAACTGTCTGCTGTTTTCTTATCAGGTAATGGACCTAATAAAATTTTATATTCTGGTTCATTATCTTTTCCTTTTACTACGTGGATTAAAATATTTTTAAACCATTTTTTTCTTAATTTATCTACTTCTTGTATCACATTATCGGCATCAGTTAAACTCATAATTTGTACAGCATATCCTTCTTTTTTAGGACGAATAGCTTTCACTTGATATACTTCTAAATTTTCTAAAGGCTGTACAGCTACAACAAATCCTTTAACTCCTTTTTTTGAAGCATTCTTTTTATAAGTATCAGCAGCCGTCCTTTCATCAAAAGGACCAATAATCACTTTATAAGTTGTTTTATCTCCTTCGACTTCTCTTGTTAGCATAATATTGCTGAACCAATTCTCTTGAAGTTGGGCTACCGTTTTTAATACATTATGCAATTGATGATAAGTTCCTATTTGAACGCCATATCCCATCGCTTTAGGATCAAAAGTAGATGCCTTATATAAATCAAATGTATGATAATCTTTAGAAGACAACGATTTTAATTCATCATTTTTAGGAAAAGGAATTTCGCCTCCTTTTTCTGTTAAATCACCTTCAGGAGCTATCTCCGTTTTTTTAGATGCTTCTTTAGATGTTTCTTTTGTATTTGAAGTATCCTCCTTTTTGATTTCTACACTTGTATCATATTCCTCAGGACGAGTATCTTCTTCATTATCAGTTGCAATTTGCGATTCATGATCTTCCTTGATTTCAGAATCTTCAATATATCTTGGAATTTTTTCAACAATCAATTTGACATTTGCTTTTCCATTTTTGATTCTAAGGGCATCTGCAGCTGCTCCAGATAAATCAATAACATATCCTTTTATAAAAGGGCCTCTATCTGTTACTTTTACCATAACAGAACGATTATTATCCATATTTATAACTTGTAATATGGTTCCAAAAGGAAAAGATTTGTGGGCTGCTGTATTTTTTAATCGATCATAGCTAGCGCCAGAAGCCGTATAGCTTCCTTGGTATTCATCTGAATAAACAGAGGCAAAACCATATTCTACTTTTGATTTTTGAGCTAGAACAATACTCATTGAAAAAGTAAGTAGGCATAAAGTAAAAAGAGTTCTCATTTTCTGATGTTTTACTTAAAAAAAGATTTTAAATTTGCTTTTCATATCACAATATCTTGAATTTTAACGAAATTCAAGGCAAAATCATTCTTAATAAAAGGATAAAATTTAATTATTTCGAATTTTTAAGTCATATTTTCTTAAAATACGCTTCGCTAAGGCTGCTTTATGCGTTTCATTTGTTCCATCATAAATAGATGCTCCACGTTCTTCTCTATACCAAAAAGCAAGAGGAGTATCATCTGTAATTCCTAAAGCACCATGTGTTTGGATAGCTCGATTCACTACCCTGTGCATGACTTCTGCTGTAAAGAATTTAATGGTTGAAATTTCTTGTCTAGCTCCTTTGTTTCCTTTTGTTTGCATAGCATAAGCAGCATTCATCACCATTAAACGAGCCGCATCAATTTCTGCTCTACTTTCTGCAATAAAATTTTGAATAGATTGCTTTGTTCCTAGTGGTTTTCCTGGAGATAAATCACGAGTAGCAGCACGTTTACACATTAAATCGAAACTTCGTTCTGCAATCCCGATCCATCTCATACAATGATGAATTCTACCAGGACCTAAGCGTTCTTGAGCTAATAAAAACCCAGATCCTTCCATACCTATCAAATTTGATGTAGGAACTCTTACATTATCATAAATAATTTCAGAATGAGAATGCCAACCTTCCCCTGCATGTCCCATTACAGGAACATTTCTTATTAAATTAAATCCTTGGGTATCAGTAGGAACAATTATCATACTAGCTCTAGCATAAGGACTTTCAGCTTCCGGATTTGTAATAGCCATAACAATAGCAAAGGCTGCACCATCTGCACTTGAAGTAAACCATTTATGTCCATTAATTACATATTCATCTCCTTCTTTTACCGCAGTTAATCCCATATAAATAGGATTAGAACCTGCAAAATGAGGTTCTGTCATTGAAAAACAAGAACGAATTTCCCCATCAAGTAAAGGTTTTAAATATTTTTGTTTCATATCATCACTACCAAAATGCATTAATAATTCAATATTACCTGCATCAGGAGCTTGGCAATTAAAGGTAAAATGTCCTAAAGGAGATTGTCCTAAAACTTCACCAATTCTTGCTACTTCAGTTAATGTAAAACCAGGACCTCCAAATTCTTGAGAGAGATAAGGATTCCAAAGACCTAGATCTTGTACTTTTTCTTTCTTAGAACGAAGTATTTTTTCTACTTCCTTAAAAGGCATCTTCATTACCTCTTTTTCAATAGGAAAAATTTCTTCTTCCATAAAATTTTGAATTTTAGGCAATAAATTGATTAATTTTTTAGATGATAATAAGTCAAACATTTTGATGATGATTAATTTGTGTTAAATTTACAACAATCATTTGATTCAATAGACATGAAAACGAATAAATACTTAGATAAGGCTAAAGAAATTAGGCAAGGAGAAGAATTAGAACTTCCAAAATTAGAAAGTTATATTTCTGATTTGT
Organism: Saprospiraceae bacterium; assembly: GCA_020630895.1. GTDB lineage: Bacteria > Bacteroidota > Bacteroidia > Chitinophagales > Saprospiraceae > JAHDCE01. The sequence goes on along the minus strand of JAHDII010000035.1, from coordinate 6,972 downwards.
TAAAAGATTTTTCAGGAATTGAAAAAATTCAACAATTCCCAGGAGGATATTCTAATTTGACATACTTAATTCAGGATAAAAAAGGCAATGAATATGTTTTAAGACGTCCCCCATTTGGAGCTAAAATCAAAACAGCTCATGATATGGGAAGAGAATTTAAAGTTTTAAGTTTATTGCAAAATCATTTTGATAAAATTCCACAGCCTATATTACATTGTGAAGATGAAGATATCATAGGGACTCCTTTTTATTTAATGACTCGACTCAATGGAATCATATTGCGAAGAAGCATTCCTGAAGGTTTAGAAATGAATTTAGAAAAAATGAATACCCTATCTACTTCATGTATTGAAACATTAGCAGAATTGCATTCTATAGATGTAGAAAAAACAGGTTTAATTGATTTTGGAAAACCAGAAGGATATATTAAACGACAAGTAGAAGGTTGGATTAAAAGATATTATAAATCACAAACAGATGATATTTCGGATATGGATGCTTTAGCGGAATGGATGGAAAAAAATATGCCAAGTGATCATCGTGCTTCATTGATTCATAATGATTATAAGTATGATAATTTAGTTTTATCCACTGAAGATTTATCTATTATAGGTGTATTAGATTGGGAAATGGCTACAGTAGGACATCCTTTTATGGATTTAGGAACTTCCTTGGCTTATTGGGCAGAAATAAACGATGATGATTTTCTTAAATATTTTAATTTAACTTGGTTGCCTGGTAATTTAACAAGACAAGGCGTTGTTGATTTATATCAAGAAAAAACGGAACAAGAAATTGAAGACTTATTATTTTACTATATTTTTGGTATTTTTAAAATTGCTGTTATTTGTCAACAAATTTATAAAAGATATAAAGATGGTTATTCAAAAGATTCTCGTTTTGCAGCTTTAATTTTTGTCATTCAAGCCCTATCTAAAAATGGGATTCAAGCACTAGAAAAAGATTCAATTTAAAATTATTTAGAAATGTCGAATAAAGAAATAGCTAACTATTTTCAAGAATTAGCAGATTTAATGGAATTACATAAAGAAAATCCATTTAAAATTAAATCTTATAGAAATGCTTATATTCAATTGAGAAAACTACCTACTTCTTTGGTAGAGATGAGTGAAGAAGAAATTTCAAAATTAAAAGGAATTGGTAAAGCTACAACGAGTAAAATTCAAGAAATAAAAGAAACACAACAGCTTAAAAGAATTCAAGAATATAAAGAAAAAACTCCATCAGGTATTTTAGAAATGCTCAAAATAAAAGGATTTGGACCATCTAAAGTAAGAGTAGTTTGGCAAGATTTAAAATGTGAAAATGTAGGAGAACTTTTATATGCTTGTAATGAAAATAGATTGGTTACTTTAAAAGGATTTGGTGCAAAAACCCAAGCAGATTTAATCAAAAAAATTAATTTCTTTTTTCGTTCTAGAAATAAATTTCATTATGCGAAAATTGAAAAAGTGGCTGATGAAGTTTTGCAAAAAATTAAAAATAAATTACCTCAACAACAAGTAGCGTTAGTAGGACAAATTAGAAGGAAATGTATTATTGTAGATTATATTGATGTATTAATTGACACTAAAGATATTCAATCTATTTTTGATGAAGAATTAATTATTTTATCTCAATTAGAAAATATTTATCATGCAAAAACTCAAGATGATTTTCCTGTAAGAATTTATACTTGTACTACAAATGAATGGGGTTCTAAATTATTCAAATATACTACGACTAAAGAATTTGTTACTTCATTTTTAGAGCAAACTACTGAAAAAGATTTTACAAATATTGCTGAAGAAAAAGAAATTTTCAAAAAAGCAAATATTCCTTATGTCGTTCCAGAATTAAGAGAAAATGGTTTTTTTGTAGGAAAAGAAATTTCTAATTTGGTAGAAGAAAAAGATATTAAAGGTGTAATTCATACACATACCGTTTATAGTGATGGAATGAATACTATTGAAGAAATGGCAAATTATGCTCAAGGATTGGGTTATGAATATATAGTCATTACAGATCATTCTAAAGCAGCATTTTATGCTAATGGATTAAAAGAAGACCGAATTATTGAACAATGGAAAGAAATTGATGAACTTAATCAAAAATATAATAATTTTAAAATTTATAAAGGAATAGAATCTGATATTCTATATGATGGGTCATTAGATTATGAAGAAGAGATTTTAAAAGGTTTCGATGTGATAATTGCCTCTGTACATTCAAATTTAAAAATGTTTAAAGACAAAGCTACAGAACGATTAATTACCGCTATTAAAAATCCTTATACTACCATTTTAGGGCATCCAACAGGAAGACTTTTATTATCTCGTCAAGGCTACCCTATTGATCATAAAAAAATAATTGATGCTTGTTCAAAAAATAATGTTGCTATAGAATTAAATGCAAATCCTCTTCGTTTAGATTTAGATTATAATTGGATTTCTTATGCGATGGAACAAGGAGTAAAAATTGCTATTAATCCAGATGCACATAGTACAAAAGGAATTCATGATATACATTATGGTGTTTTGGCAGCGAGAAAAGGAGGCTTGACAACAGATTTTTTGTTTAGTTTATGAGCTTTTATTTTATTAGTAGTTATAATTTTAATCTAATAACATCAAATTAAGAAAAGCATACATTGAAAAAGAAAATAAATATATTATTAACTTTTTTGCTAATATTCCAACTAGGATGTATAGATGATAATAAACATTTAGAAAAAAAGAAAAAGGAAATATGGAAATCTTCAAAATTTAATTGGGAAAACCCCAAATTTAAAAATGCTAAAGCCTATTACTATCAAATATATAAATCTTCTGTAACAGGAGAAATAGTGAGTGAAAAATGGGGCTCAAATATTGTTTTAGATGGAAAATTGAATCGGACAACGTGGAAAAAATCTGAAAAAAGATTAAATTCAGCCCAATTAAATATGTTAAATGATATCTCACAAAATAAATTTGAAAAATGCTATAATAGCCCTAATTTGTGTTATGATCCTCATCATGGAATTGTATTTTATGATGAGCTAAATTTTGCGATTGCATCAATTTCAATTTGTTTTGAATGTTCGATCGTTAAATATTATCCTTCAAATAAATTTAATGGACAATGTTTGGATAAGTATAGGGAGCTTTTTAATGAACTCAAAATTGAAATTCCTACAACATGGGAAGAAATTCACGAATATGGAAAGAAAATTTATAAAAAAAAAGAAAATAAGAATTAGCAAATATTTCGTATAAAATACGATTATAGAGATCAATCAATGAATAATCACTTCTTGAATAAGTTCTTCTCCAATTTCTTCATTAATTAATTTGACGATTTTCTTTTTAGCAAAAGATAGTTCTTGCTTTAGAGGGGCCGAATCAATTAAAATAACCAAAGTATTTTTTCTTAAAGTAATATGTTTTGTATATTTATTTACAGTTTCACCCATTACATTTTTCCATATCAAATTAATTTTAACTCGATCTAATTTCTCTTTCCATCGATTAGATTGAATCATTTGTTGAAGAACATCTTTTAACTGTTGGTCATTTTTTTTCCTCATACTGATTTTATTATTTTCTTGTCCTTTAGAGTATAAATAGAAAATTCTCTATTAAAGTTCAATATAATCTCTTTTATTCTATTTTTATCGGTATCTGTTAAAAATATTTGTCCAAAATCATCACCTGAGAGTAAATTCAGTAATTGTTCCACTCTAGATGAATCTAATTTATCAAAAATATCATCTAAAAGCAAAATTGGAAAAATAGAAGTATTCTTTTTTAATATTTCATAACGAGCTAATCCTAAGGATAAAACAAAGGACTTTAATTGTCCTTGTGAAGCATAACGTTTCATTGGATTGTCTCCTAGATAAAAAATGAGATCATCTTTATGAATACCACTATTGGTTCTTTGTAAAAAACAATCTTTCTGAAAACAACTTTTCATACATTCTAAAAAAGATTGATCCAATAATTGTGATTGATAACTTAAATTAACTTCTTCAGAATCATTACTAATTTTTTTATAATATTTTTTGAAAATAGGAATAAATTCTATTATAAATTTTTTTCTTTTATTGAAAATATAATGAGCTGGAATTTCCATTTGATCGTTATAAGTTGATAATAAATGTGTATCAACATTTTCACCAAACTGTTTTAATAAAGCATTTCTTTGTTTTAATAATCTATTATATTTAATTAAATGTTGTAAATATTCCCTATCAATTTGTGATAAAGTATTATCTAAAAATTTTCTTCTTTCTTCACTCCCCTCTTTAATTAATGAAGTGTCATCAGGCATAATTGCTACAATAGGTAAAAAGCCAATATGATTAGAAAATTTTTCATATTCTGCATTATTCTTTTCAATAATTTTAGGTTTCCCCAGTTGAATTTTTGCAACAATTTTTTCTTGACGATTTTTTTTATCAAAGAGTGCTTCTATTCGTAAAAATTTTTCATCATGTTGAACGACATATTTATCCAATCCATTCAATCGACTTTTGCACATGCAGATATAATAAATACTATCAAGAATATTTGTTTTTCCTTCCCCATTTTTTCCTGTAATACAATTCAATCCATTACAAAAATTAATTTCTTGAAATGAGTGATTTCTAAATTGTGTTAATATTATTTTTTTTAAATATAATTCTGACATAAGTAAGAAAATTATTTCTTTTTTTTCTGGAATAATATTTTATTCTTTTTATGTTGATTATTCACAATCATAATTTCTTGATTTCTAAATTCCATAATTGAACAATCATAAACATAAAAATACATTTTTCCTCTTGAATTAATATATGTACTTGTGTAATAATCGAAATTATAACCCATTTCTGTTAATAAGGTTTTAGGAACTTTAAAATATTTCCTTGGATCGTTTTCTAGTAATTCTAATAAAATTTCATAATTTTTATGCAAAATTTTATCTATCGTATTCACAATAAATAGAGAAGACCTTTTTTGATAATGATAATCGTTCTTGCATTTTGTACTACAAAATAATTTATCAGAACGCCCCTTCATCCTTTTTTTACAAATTTTACATTCTTTTCCTACCATAGTTTAAATGTTTTTAACCGTTTAAACAACTAATATACAAAACTTGTTGAAAATCAAACTTATATATTTTTATTTTTGACAGTTAAGATATAGTTTTGTTCGATATTTTCCTTAATAACTATGCAAAATTATAATCATGTACAATAAAAAACACATTACACTCAAACATTTATTGATTAATAATCAAAAACAAATAGGATTAAAATTTTATCCAGACAAAGTCATTCATGCTTTAATAAAGGGGTTACCAAATCCCAAGTGGAGTGAAGAATTCTCAATGGCGTACATTCAAAACACTAAAGAAAATTTAGGTAAAATTTTTAAAATATTTAATGGTGTAGCTTGGATTAATTGCCATCATTTTTCATCTAAAAGATCAAATATTCGAGACAATCCAAAGCTTAATATAGATTATTTTAGAAATAGACGACTCAAAAAAAGTTATCGCACTTGTCCTGAAAGTTATTTGAGTAAATTAGAAATTAAAAAATATGCCTTTAATACCGCAAAAACATACATACAATGTTTTGAAAAGTTCATTAATTACTACAAAAACAAAGATTTATTAAGTATCAATGAAATTGATATACAAAAGTATATTCAATCATTAATAAGAGCTAATGCTTCAAATAGTGCTATTAACCAATCAATTAACAGTATCAAATTTTATTATGAAATTGTTGAAGGAATGCCTAATCGGTTTTATTCAATAGATCGTCCAAGAAAAGTACAAAAACTACCAAAAGTAATAGACAAAAGTGATATTGAAAATATGATCCAAGTAACTAAAAATATTAAGCATAAATGTGTTATCAGTTTATTATATTCTGCGGGACTAAGAAGACAAGAATTAATTGATTTAAAAATCAGTGATATTGATAGTAAAAGAATGATTATAAAAGTACGAAATAGTAAAGGAAATAAAGATCGACAAACTTTGTTAAGTCAAAAAATATTAGTATTATTACGAGAATATTACAAAGAATGGTTACCCAAAGAATATTTATTTGAAGGAATAAGGGGAGGAAAATATTCAGCAAGGAGCATAGCCATAATAATAGAAAGAGCAGCAAAAATGGCAAAAATTAATCAAAAAGTAACACCACATGTATTAAGGCATAGCTTTGCCACTCATTTACTAGAAAATGGAACAGATTTAAGATATATACAAGTATTATTAGGACATAATACCTCAAGAACTACTGAAATTTATACGCATGTAGCCGTTAACAATCTGAAAATGATTAAAAGCCCCTTAGATTGAAAACATATATGATATATATGCAATGCAAGTACAGGTATGTTATGCATAATATAAAATGGTAAATGAAAAATCTCTTAATTATACTTGTCTTAATACCTACATTTAGTAGTTGTCAGCAGAAAACAATCTCTAGAGATTTTGCAATTTATATAAATAAGCTAAAAGAAATAAATTTAATTAGCTCGGAAATTCAATTAAATGACATTGAGCCTACTCAAGAAGCTGTACTAGAATTAATTGACAAAAAAGTAGTAATTAATACTGATTCATTACCTGAATCCGTTGAAGATTCATATAAATATGCTTTTGACAAAGTAAAGGAGTTATACAATCAAATAGATTACTCCGACTTCAAATTTTCGATTGAAGCAAGAGAATACAAAGATTTAAAATACGAATCAGCAGTTATTCGCTTTAAATCAAAAACAGATAATTATATATCAGACAATAGCTATTCTGACGATTACAAAGAGTCGACTGTCTATGAAAAATTAGATAAACAATTCTTCAGAGTTTTCAATAAGGTGCTTACTGAGCAACAACATTCATTACGCATAATGGATGTTCAACAAACTAAAAGGAACAACATAACCCTTGTTCTGATAAACAGTGAACAACGAAAATTTT
>JAHDII010000348.1 GCA_020630895.1 Saprospiraceae bacterium | reverse complement strand
TTCCTCAAAAATATCGAACCATTCAATTAGATTTAGAACAATGGAAAACACTGTTACAAACAGCTCCTCTTGAATCTACATCTACAAGGCAAAATTCTGAATTAATACTAGAGTTTCCAATGCCAGAAGGCGACAACTTTCAAAAATTTAGAGTGGTAGAATCTCCAATGATGGAACCAGAGTTAGCGGAAAGATTTCCCCAAATCAAAACATATTTAGCTATCAATATAGACAATCCAGTTTATAATATGAGATTTGATGTTACCCATAAAGGGTTTCATGCTATGTTTTCTTCTCCTAAAGGAATGGTTTTTATAGATCCTTATAGTAGTGGAGATACTCAAAATTATATATCTTACTATAAAAAAGACTTTACTACAACTAAAACTTTTGAATGTGGAGTAGATGCTCATATGGAACATCCAGAACTTCAAAATAATAGCATAAATTTGAATAGAACAGCATACAATAATGGTACTACCTTAAGAACCTATCGTTTAGCTTGTGCTGCAACTCAAGAATATACAAATTTTCATGGAGGTTCTGTAGCAGATGGAATGGCAGCTATTACTACCACATTTAACAGAGTCAATCAAGTATATGAAAATGATTTGTCTATTAGAATGATTTTGGTAGCCAACAATAATTTAATTATATATACAGCAGAAACTGATCCTTATACTAATAATAATGGTGTAACTATGTTGTCTGAAAATCAATCTAATGTAGATGCTGTGATTGGTAATGCTAATTATGATATAGGACATGTTGTAAGTACTGGAGGCGGAGGAGTTGCTTATTTAGGTGTACCTTGTATTAGTGGTTGGAAAGCAGGTGGAGTAACAGGTTCGTCTAATCCTATAGGAGATCCTTTTGATATTGATTATGTATCTCATGAAGTGGGACATCAATTTGGAGGACATCATACTTTTAATAGTACTGCAGGATTCTGTGGAGGTGGAGCTAGAAGTGCTAGTACAGCTTACGAACCAGGGAGTGGTTCTACAATACAGGCTTATGCAGGTATTTGCAGTTCAGATAATTTACAATTTAATAGTGACCCTTATTTTCATAGTATTAGTTTACAAGAGATGGTTGATTATTCTACATCAGGTTCAGGTGATGGCTGTCCAACAAAAACAGCAACAGGAAACACACCTCCTGTTGCCACAACTACTCCTATGCCTGGAAGTGGAACTTTAACGATTCCAGCAAGTACTCCATTTGAATTAACAGGTGCTATTACGGATGCTAATGGAGATGCTGTTACTTATTGTTGGGAAGAATGGGATTTAGGAGCAAGTGGTCCTCCTTCTTCTGGTCCTCCTTATTTTAGAAGTTGGGTTCCAACAATAAATCCCGTTAGAACATTTCCTAGAATGAGTGATTTAGTAAATAATACAACTACTATAGGAGAATTATTACCCACATCAAATACAACATTAAATTTTCGCCTTACTGCAAGAGATAACAGAAGTGGAGGTGGTGGCGTACATTGTGTAGCTTATGCTTTTGATGTAGATGCCACAGCAGGCCCTTTTTTAGTTACTAATCCTAATACAGGAGTGGTATGGGATGGTAATACAACCGAAACAGTAACGTGGGATATTGCTGGAACAAACGTAGCGCCTGTTTCTTGTACTAACGTAGATATTTTAATGTCAACAGATGGAGGACTAACGTATCCAACTACAGTAATGTCTAATGTCGCAAATGATGGTTCTCAAGATATTACAGTACCAAATATTTCTTCTACTACAGTAAGATTCAAAATTGTTTGTTCTGATAATATCTTTTTTGATATTTCTAATGTGAATTTTGAAATAAGATTAGGCTTACCTGTTGAACTCAATTATTTTACAGGAGAAAAAACAGAAAGAGGAAATTTATTAAAATGGGAAACGATTACAGAAATTAATAATGATTATTTTATTTTAGAACATTCTACTAACGGAGTAGATTTTACTGAAATAACTCGTATTGATGGTGCAGGAAATTCTAATGAAATATTATTCTATAATTTTTTACATCAAGAATATAAAATAGGAGATAATTATTATAGATTAAAACAGGTAGATTTTGATCTGGATTATTCTTATTCTAATATTGTATTATTAAAAAATGAAGGAGAAAATTCTTTATTATTAAATCCTAATCCATTTTTAAATCAGATTTCTATAGAATATAATTCCTTCAGTAACAATAATATTTTAATTAAAATTTATGACACTACGGGGAAATTAGTATTGAGAAAAAATGAAACTATTTATGCAGGAAGAAATATATTTGATGTACCTACATCAAATTTTCCAGAAGGAATGTATATTATTGAAATTAATGACAATGACATAATTTTCATTGAAAAAATGATTAAATCTAATAAATAATAATTTATCTTTAATTTATTTTCGTTTATAAAAAAATGGTTTGATATAAAAATATCAAACCATTTTTAATAAAAATACTTAATGATGAAAATAATATTATCAATTTTAATAAGTTTATTTTTCACAAATATTTTTGCTCAAAATTTAATTCCTAACCCTGGATTTGAAGATATTAATGTTTGTCAGACCTATAAAGAAAAATGTTCTCCAAGGGCTTGGAGAAATGTTTTATTAAAAGGGTTTTCTTTTTTTCAAGAAGGAACAGGTTCTTCATTTCTTGGACCTTATCAAGGAAATCGTGCTGCTAAAATTCCTTTGTATAATAAAAAAAGAGATTATGATAGAATATTTTTACAAGTTCCATTTTTATGTGGATTAAAAAAAGGAGAGG
>JAHDII010000034.1:1086-17448 GCA_020630895.1 Saprospiraceae bacterium | reverse complement strand
TTCTGTTCATTTTTGTCTTGAAACAAAAACGAACCAAAAAATTCAAGACTTTATTAATCGTAACATTAAATGAAGCAGAAAATTTATATCATACCAGGACTCGGTTCTGACCACAGAATTTTTGAAGGATATCAATTCCCTGGTATGGATGTTGAATATCTACCTTGGTTTGAACCTTTAAAAAAGGAATCTTTTACAGCTTATGCTAAAAGAATGATTCAGGATAAAATTCAAACGGATCAAAAAATTATTTTAATCGGGCATTCTTTAGGTGGATTATTAAGTCAGGAAATTGCAGCTTTAATTCCGATTGAGAAGATTATTTTAATTTCAAGTATCAAAGATCAAAAAGAAAATCCTTTACAATTTACCATACTCGCCCCTTTATATATTCATAAATTATTTACTAAAAAATTAGTTGAGAAAACAATTCCTATATTTGGTAAATATCATGGACAAGAAACTCCAGAAAAACAAAAGCTTGTCATAGACATGGCAAATGTTTTATCGAATCATTATTTACAATGGGCTTTGTATTCTCTCTCGATTTGGAAAACTGTACTTGTTCCTTCCCGTACTTCTATTTTTCATATTCATGGAGATCAAGATGGTACTTTTCCTTTTTCTAAAATCAAAAACCCTGATGAAATCATTAAAAATGGCACTCATTTTATGGTGTATAATAAAAGGGATATTATCAACCCAATGTTGCTACATTATATAAATGTTTAAGAAACATCTTATCTTGCACTTATGAAAAATGAACAACCCAATAATCCATTACATGGTAAAACATTAGAATTCATTCTAACCTATTTAATTGCAGCATATGAATGGGAAGGATTATATGAACGGATAAAAGTGAAATGTTTTGATAACAATCCAAGTGTAAAGTCTAGTTTGAAATTTTTAAGAAAACATCCTTGGGCGCGGAAGAAAGTGGAAGATTTATATTTGGATACGATATAATAAAAAACCCTCAGCTCTAGCGCGGAGGGTTTTTTATAGGGTTGATATTTTATACTAAAAACTCAGTGACTTCTTTGTCATAATCATATATATAATCATGAGGATTATGGCCCCATTTATTTTCTCCTTCTTCACTTCTCAATAAATAAAAGAAGAACAATAATGGCACACCCAACACTGGGATAAAACTAACCAATATCCATGCTCCAGAACGTCCTGTATCATGAAATCTTCTTACAGCTAATGCAAAGCTTGGTATAAAAATAAAACATTGATACAAGGCGGTAAATAAATGACTACCACTTCCGAAAATCCCTTTAAATATTATTACATCTAATGCATTTAATCCAATAAGGATAATTGCATTGACTAAAGCAAAATACCAGAACTCTCTTCTTGTGGAACGTCCTTTAAAATCAAAATATCTGTCTATGGCTTGAAAATACTCTTTCATTATTTTTAATTTTTTTATATATCACAATCAAAGGATTTTTAAGCTTTTATGCTATAAATCTATATAAAACCTAGCAGGATTTCGATGAAAGTATAGAAGTGATATAAGAACATAATGTTAATTCCTTTGCAAGTCATTGAAACACAATACCGATAGCTATCGGTATCAGCTTTTTATCGATCCATTCCCGATAGCTATCGGGATGGCTATGAATCTCAAAAAGAGCTTTATCTTGTATTACAAGCACTTACAAATCATTTTAACTTTAGTTTTTAAATCACTTCATAGTTTGATATCTTAATTAATGGGGAAAGAATAAATATTTAAAGGGCATTAATCGTGATATCCTCATCTCTATAGACTAAAGAATAATCTTTGTTTCTACTCTTAATTTGAGCTTCAAAAGGCGCTATAGTTATTTTACTTGTTGTCGGAAACCATAAATCCTTTACCGTATAATTAGGCATAAGGAATAAACCTTCATTTGTACCATTCGCTCCGAATCTCTTTTGATCTCCTTTCCAAAATGGAGAAGATAACTCATCTTCTAAAATCTGATTGGTTTTTACGATATCATTTGTTGGCATTCCTATTTCATTGACACATAAAAGTTGATGAAAATTAAAATCATCTAATGTTTCATTTTTCAAATCGTAACGAACAATGCATTCTGCGATATTGCCGCTTCCATCATAAAAGTAAAAGGACTCTGCATTCCAAGTATCAAAAACATGCGTTTTTCTGCCCTTCTCAATTTCAAGAATTGGAACTCTTTTTTCAAACCATTCCATTCCTTCAATCAATTTATTAGACGGAATTAAAAAACAATAATGATAAGCATGATTTTGATTCGATTTTTCAAATGTAAATTCTGTCCAACCTACTTCAACCGAGAAATGATTATTGGATTCACTTAATACAGGTAAGCCTAATTTCTTGGTATAAAATTGTTTCTCTTTTTCTAGAGTGTTCGTATATAATTTGATTTTTCTAATTCTCATTGAGGATATCTTTAATCTTTACTTCATTATTAATTAAACAATGATAACCCTTCTTGAGTTCAAATATTACATCGTATACTTTATCATCTATTATGACATAATGTTTAGGTGAATTCCAATAATTTTTTTCTTTGGCTATAAATTTAAAATTAGATTTTCTTGGAATATTTAGTTTATATACACCAAAATTAGGGCAACCATAATATATTGATTTTTCATCTGTTCCACCACAAATATTATCAAAGGGTTTAAAAGTTTCGGCATCTGCATCCTTTACTGGAAATATTAAATGCCCACTTGAATTTGTCCACCAAAAATAAAATTTTTCACTGCTTATAAAAAAAGGATCTTTTAATTCTTTATAAGATTCAATATTTATTTTATGACTTAGATCTTGAAAATATTCTACTTCGATCAATTTATCTTGACAAGATCTAAACGTTTTAGATTTTCGGTATACTTTATTGTCTTTGGTATAAAAGAAATATTTACTTTTCACAAAAGATATGGTATCATCTATCGGATCAATCCAATTTTTCTTTAAAGGAATTAAATTCATATCTGTATTACCACAGCATAAAAATTCGTTGATATAATTACAGGTATTATTTTTTTGTGTAGAAGGTTTTGATGTACTCTTTTTTTCTTCCTTAGAATTACAAGAGAATAAGATTAAAATAAATATGAATGAAAAATAATAATTCATAAAAAATATTATTCTATTAAATGTCGGTTTATTTCTTCAAACTCATCTTTTTCATTACCAATCCCTTTTGGATTATCTCCATATTTATTGGGCCCATATTCACTATCAAAACATAATAAAACGATTGTCGTTATAGGGCCTACTATTGGTACTAAATAAATAAACAAGTACCAGCCTGATTTACCTGAATCATGTAAACGTCGAACTATTACTCCAAAAAAAGGAATAAAAACTATCAATAAATAAACACCTAACAAAACTGAAAAAACATCATTAGCTTTACTGTCTATATAATTTTCTTGTAAAGATGCCAACGAAAACAGAATGATAAAATGAAACAACATAAAATACCAAAACTCTTTGCGTCTAGATCTACCAGAATAATCTGAAAATCGTTTGAATACTTCTAAATACCAATGCATGGTAAAACATTTTATAATTTCGGAGTAAATAATAAATTTCAATACATGAATTCAATATAATGTAATTTACAAATTTATTCTTTAAAAATCACTAAATTGAATATTTCCCATTTTTAACAATTGATCTGTTTCTACTCCTAATAACAAACCTCTTGTACCGGCATTAAAATAAATCATTTTTAATTCTTGCGCCTTAGCATCAATATATACGGGGAATTCTTTTTTCATTCCTATCGGACAGCAACCTCCTCTAATATAACCTGTTATTTTTTCAATGTCTTTTACAGGGATTAAAGTTGATTTTTTATTACCACTTTCTTTAGCGGCCATTTTTAAATTTAAACTGGTATCCCCAGGTATCACAACAACAAATACGCCATTCTTATCACCTTTTAATACTAAGGTTTTAAAAACTGTATTTAAAAGTAAATCGTTCTCTTCAGCAATTAATTTTACATCTAAATTTTCTGGATCGTAATGATAAGACACTGTTGTATATTTTATTTTCTTGCGATCTAGAATTCGCATGGCATTTGTTTTCTTCATGCTTTATTTTTTTTCTATTAGGATAAAATTATTTTTTATTAACTCTATAGTCGTTGCTTTTGCCATAGCTTCGTAGCCTTTTGCATTATGATGCGAATCAATTGGCCAATAAAATTTTTTAGCGGTTTTAGCATTCATAATATTTTCATTTATAAAAGTTTCTTGTAATGAAACAAAAGGAACTTTATTTTTATTCATACTTTTTGACAATTCTTTAGGCAACCAATTTTTAGAAAACTCAATTTCATGAATTAAAGGATGGTGAATTAAAACAAAATCAAATTCTCCTTTTGATAGATTTAAATATTCTTTACCGATACTTCCTACTAACTCAATCGATGATTTCGTTCGTTCTTGATAAGAAGCATTATCATTTTTCATCATTAATTCATCATAATCTTTCATATAATAAAAAAGTCTACAAATCCGACTTGAAGCAAATAATGGTTCTAAAAAAGGAGCCTTTTTATTTTGCACGGTTGAATCGGGTAAGAAACGTTCCATCCCTCCTCTTATGGGAATATCTGAATTTAAATCAGAATCATTTAAAAAATAAATAACTAAATCAGGTTGATATTGAATTAATTTGTCCCTTAAAAATACATAGCTATAAAAAATATCTCCTCCACTCACTCCCCCATTAAAAACATTAATATTTAACTGCGTTTTTTCTTTTAATATTTTTTCTAAAAAAACAGTAACGGAAGAATCTTGAGCTGCGCCCATTCCTCCAGTAAAAGAATCACCAAGGCAAATAATTCTAAATTCATTGCTGTCTTTTTCAAGAGAGTATTCTTCACCAACAACTCCTAAAGAATTGGATTTTTTATCGAATTTGAATTCGGGTCTATAATCTTTTACATCAGAATTTGGAGTCCATATATGATACCAAGGTTTCCCATTATTTACCGTATAATTAGAAATGAATTTACCTTGATTTTTTTCTTGCCATGTCGCTCCAACTCCAAAGAAAACTAAACCCATTTCCAATGCCATTAACGCAATAGAAAAAGAAATAATTGATAATTTTAAATTTGGTAATTTTTTATTAACTCCTTTTTCAATGCCTAAAAGAAACAACCACAAAATAAAACCAACTGTTATAGGAAAAATAAGACTTGGCCTTAAAAAGTACATCAACCCTATGTTTACGAATAAAAATATAGAGCAGAGTATTTTCATTAATGAGAATTAAAGCAGTATTTAAAATAATTTTTTTATAAAAACGGGAACACCTGGATTTTTCAACCAATTTTTACCTTTTAACGACCATTTATCTCGCCAGCGTTTAAATTCTTTTTGCCAATCTGTGTGTGGAGGTTTGTAAGGAGATCCCCATTTCACTTTAATATCATATTTCTGATATAATTTTCCTAGAGCAGATTGTTCTCTACACAAATCTTTAGGTAACTCTTGTTTTCTCCATTCTTCATTCATCCAATGAATGGCAAACCAATCTTTGGGAATTTCTCCACCATTATATGAAAATGATTTTGCTTCTTCCCAATGATCATTATTCGAAATATTGTCCTTTATAAAATGTTCTAAATCACTTTTTTTGACTTGATCATTTAATATTTTATTGGGTAATAACCAATCTAAAGTATTTTCATCACATGTTGCCAAAGCAATATCGTATGCTTTTTTTATAAAAGGAGATCCTTTGGGTATTTTCATCAAATTCCCGATCATGGGCAAAGCACTGTGTGTTCTAAAAACAAAATCTTCTTTGAAATTGAGTGGTTTTAGACATGTTACATCCATATCTACCCACCAGCCTCCTTTTTCATATAAAAGTTTATATCGAAAGATATCTGAAAATGGAGCTCCCACACTCCCTTTTCCAATTCCTAAATCAGGATCATCATATTTCCGTACAAAGATCTTTTTCTCAGGAATAATTTCATTGGCATCCTTCAAAATAACTCCATCGGGAATATCATTATCTAAAGGATGATACACCCATAAATGAAACTCATGTCCATAATGCACAAAAGATCTAAGCGTTAACATCTCTAATGGACTGAGTGAATCACCAATCCATAAGCCATTAACAACCTTATTATCTTTATCTAGTTTCATTCTATTAGATGAATGTACCAAAAGTTCTCTCGAGTCTATTTAGGAGGTTATATTTTTCTAGAAGTTTCCATAATGTACTCCCTTTTTTCACGTATCTTTTACCAGAAGATTGTATCCAATGAATGCCCCACCACTCTTCTGGTATATTCTTATCATCCCAAAGATACGGTTTTAAATCATTTGAAATATCAGGATTAAATTTACTTTTTAATCTATATTCCAATAAATTTAATTTTTCAATTTCTTCATTTAATATTTGGATAGGCTTATGCCAGTCTAAATTGTCTTCGTCTACCTCCTTTTGAGCTCTACGATAGCAATTTTTCATGAGTTCAGATCCCTTAGGAGCTTTAAGGATATTACCTACTACAGGCAATTTCCAATGATCTCTAAAGAAATAAGGCTTTTCGCAATGAAATTCCTTTAAACAGGTAACATCCATGTCTACCCACCAATCGCCCTTTTCGAACAAAAGTTTATACCGGAAGATATCTGAAAACCCAGCAAAAGACCCTTTCCCCCAATCAATTTTGCTGTTTTCAGGATACTTAAAAATTTTTTCTTTAGGAATAATTTCATTGGCATTTTGTAATATAACACCTTTAGGTATATTGGGAATATCATAGTATGTCCATAAATGAAACGGATGCCCTTTTTGTAAAAAAGAATGAATGGTCAATAGTCCCAATAAGGAAATTCGATTCCCAATCCATAAACTATGAATAATATCTTTCGGCATCTTTGATACTTATGGTTGGTATTTTATTGACAGCAAGGATTCAACATCTTGCCATAGTTTCCAATCTGGGTTACCAAATTGATGGTAAATATGAATAAAATAAGGAGAAATATTTTTCCGTTTTGTATTAATATCAAAATTAAAATCTCCTTTATATGATATTGAAGAATGATAATAATCGGCAATAAAATTAAATTTAACAGATAAGGTTGGATGATTTTGTAAATTCATTTTCCAAACCGTTGCTATTAATGTTCCTTGATCTCTAGTAAACCATTTGGGTTCTTCAAACATGTTCAAGGTCCAATCGTGCCAATTGTCTAAAAAAGGAATTGAATCTTCATTAAATAAAAAGACTCCTCCATTCCAATGTTGCCAATCGGGGTCAGAAACATAGACATCAAATTGTTTTAATATTTCATTTTTTAAATCATTGGAAGCATAACTTTGAATAATTTCCCCCTCAATATCTACCCAACTATTGGTTTGATTCTTCCAAATTAAACCTGTTTCTTCTTCCACAAGTTTTCGTACATAATCATTATTAAAAATTTCATTCCCATCTGAATCTATCCAAACTTCTTTTTCTTGATCAAAAGTATAGCCTTTGGAATTCCAAAATAATTCGTGACTTGTATTTGAAAAATCTATTCCGCTTTCGTGTGACCATGATCTATTTTCATCATTCCAAATAAATCCTTTGCTTCTAAAAAAAGATTGAAAATCTAATTGCTTCGGTATATTTTCATTCTTACCAAAATTCTTTAGCTTCATTTTATTATATACTCGCACAAGAATCCAATATAAAATTGAAATATATTTGAATGGATTTTTTTGATGAGTCTTGATTTCAGAAATCTTGTTTCTGCTTAATTCAATATTATTATATGCCTTATGAAACGGTTCATATTTGGATTTGGCAATATGAAATTTTCGTTCTTCCTCGTTATAATAATCAAGTAATTTTTTTAATTCTTTTTGTAATTCATTTCTTTCTTTTTTTACATCTTCATATAATTCATCATTAATATTTTTCCATTTTATATAATGAGCTGTTTGCATTTCGGCTTCAAATTTCTTATTATTTCTATCGAGGCTTTTTCTCAACTGTTTATATAAAAAAAAGTTTCTAGTATTGGGTTCAAAACTATAAATTGCACTAGGACTAAAATTTCTCATTTTGCAATGATCTGTACAAAACGAAATTGGTGAATTATATTGATCAAAAATAGTATCACAATTTTGTCTTACCGTAATAATATCCGTATCTAAATAACAATACACATCTTTTGAAGGAGGAATGAATTTATGAATTCCTGTTTTTAAATAAATAGAAGCCTGGTGATGATCGAAATGTTTTGGAGTATTTACATCTACAATATTATCATGTTGTATCGTAATATTATTCCTTGATGTATCTGTTAGTACAACAATTTCTTTCGTTGTAAAATGTTTCAGATATTGTAAGGAGAAATTTAAGGTATGAATGTGTTCATCTCCTCCACACACTACGAATATATATTTGTTGCCCATTTAAATTCTTGCCATCATTAGATCAAACACTTCTTCGTTTGACAATTCTTTAAAATACTTTTTTATCATATCATAAATCATATTATTTTTATGATCTAAGTTGGATAATTTTTCTTTCAATATTTCTTTGTTATTAATTTTAGAATCTACATAGTTAATTTTTTCTGTAAAGATAGAAATCAAATCATTTTTTTCATTTTCATTTAAAGCATTGTCTGCTTGAATTTTGATCGTATAATAACTCAAAAAATCTTCTGCAGTATAAATAAGTACTCTATATTCTATCTCTTTAAAGTAGCTTTTTAACTGTAGGATATAATCATTAAAATGATTTAAATTTTTTATTTCAATAGGAGTTTTAGCCTCAAAAGAAAAAGTAGTCAAAACATCAATTACTTCTTTTAATTGATTTTCATCTTCATTCATTAAAGACAATCGACTAGGGTAAATTAAATTATGAAAATAAACTTGTGCATTTAAGGCATTAGAGAATCGAACAAATGCAGGTAATTCTTCCCAGTTATTTGTCATTGCACAAGCTGAAATACCAAAAAATGTATTTCTTTTTTGAGTATATTCTTTAAACCATAAAATATTTTCGATGACCCTTTCAAATTTTGCATTAATCCGAATGGATTCATATTTTTCTTTCTTTAAGGAATCAATAGAAATTCCGATATGGAAATTCCCTTTTTCTAATAGTCGTTTTACTTTTTGGTTTAATATCGTTGCATTCGTTTGGATTGAAATAATAATTGATGGTTTTATTTCAATAATTTTCTCCCAAATTTTATAATAAATATCAACTAAAAAAGGTTCACCTCCATAGAATTTCACCATATGAAGATGTGGAATAAATTCTTCCAATTGTTTTACAAATTCATCCGTATAAGGATTAATTAAAGGAGGTCTTTTTTCTCTTTTTTCTCTGATTAATGAAGAATAATCTCCATTACACATTATGCATTCTAAATTACAAAGATTACTCAATTCAAATTCCATTACAGATGGATAATTATTGGAATTTAAAGGATTTTCATCGTATTGTTTTGCTTTGGTTCCATCTATATTTTTAGCGACAATTTGTTGATAACAACCAGAACAACCTAATGAAAAATCAGCTTCCGATAATTTTTCTTTTAAAGTTTTAATTTTTTCACCATTCCATATTTCACGAATAGTATTCTTAGGGAAAGAACCTAATTCATAAGAACGATTAAAACAACAAGCTGTTACTCTTCCATCTGAGCCAAAATATAAATTTTTGAATGGAGCATAGCAACTTTTAGGCATAGCGCCAAGAGGTCTATGTTCGTTGTAATACGCTTTTATTTCTTCTGATAATTTCATACTACACCCATTCTCTCCACCAAAATTCTAAGACAATAATTTTCCATAATTTCCAATGTTCATTTCGAGCAATCATTCGAGTCAGTGCATTTTCTTGTAGAATACCTTCCTTTATCAATTCGCCATTTACTAATTGTTCTACATACCAATTGTAATTCATATAATATTGATCAGGGCCTACAAAGCCTTGTTTCTTTCTTTGGAGTATTTCTTGAGGTAATTGTTTTTTTATATTCTCAAATAATAAATATTTAGTAATATTCTTTTTAAAATAAACAGACGTATCTAATAGAAATAAATATTCTACCAATTCATGATCTAAAAAAGGGACTCTTACTTCTAAAGAATGGGCCATACTTGCCCGATCAATTTTAGTCAATACTAATTCTCCCATAAAAGATTTCACATCAAGATACTGAAATTTTTTAAGTGGACTGCTATTATTTATTACATGAGATTCATAAAAAGAAAAATATTTTTTTGGTACTTCTTTTTGCAGATCTGGATGCAATAATTTAATAATATCTTGTGACAAAAATTGTCCCATTGACATGGCTTGTCCATACTTCTCAATTAAAACTTTATCAGAAATATCATTTTGATTTGCTAACTCTTTTTGCCAATCATATCCTACAAATATTTCATCAGCTCCTTCGCCAGAAAAAACTGCTTTTACTTTTTTAGCGGCTAATTCACTTACACAATATGTAGGGATGATTGAAATATCCGCAAGGGGTTCATCATAATGATACATTAACTTAGGCAATAGATTTAATTGTCCAGAATCTAAGCGAATGGTTTCATTTTCTACATTTAAATGCTTGGCTACTATTTTTGCATATTGATCTTCAGATTGCTCCCAATGATTAAAACCAATTGAAAATGTTTGAGGTTGATAATTTTGCTGAACCATCATTGAAACTAATGCAGAACTATCATATCCCCCACTTAAAAATGCTCCAATTGGCACATCTGATCTTAAATGATTTTTTACAGATGATTGTAAAATTCCATTTACTTTTTCTATCGCTTCCCTTGGTTTAACAATTTTATTTCCTGATTTTAATTCCCAATAATTTATTAATATCTTTTTCTTGGATTTAAAATTTAATTGCAAATAATGAGCAGGCGGAATTTTATGAATCTCTTTCCAAATCGTATTAGGACTGGGAACAAAACGATAGGTCAAATATTGAGCAACTGAAGTAAAGTTTACATTCGTTTTTATTTTATTGCATTTTTTAATCCCTTTTATTTCTGAAGCAAAAACAAATCTATTTTCATCAAATAAATAATATAGGGGCTTAATTCCGAATCGATCTCGGGCTAAGAATAGTTTTTCTTCTTTTTCATTCCAAATAGCAAAAGCAAACATTCCTTTTAATTTATTCAGAATACCAACATTCCATTCGATAAAACCATTGAGAATAACTTCTGTATCTGTTTGTGTTGTAAAAGAATATCCTTTTCCTTCTAATTCATTCTTTAATTCTAAATAATTATATATTTCTCCATTAAAAGTTATATAATAATTACCATTTGAATCCATCATAGGTTGTGCCCCATTTTCAGAAACATCCAAAAAAGACAATCTTCTGTGACCTAGTGCAATGTTATTTTTTGAATTTATCCAAGTGCCTTTTCCATCAGGTCCTCTATGAAACATAGAATCTCTCATCTCATTAAAATTGATGAGATCGATCTTTTGATTAAATTCTATTTGTCCAACTATTCCACACATTAGGATATATTTTTACGAATAATTAGAAAATCATCTCTTATTTTTTTTATCAAGTTAGGAAACAATATTAAATGTAAAATCAAAATAATAAAAAAAATAGGATTTACATAAATTAAATACAACAAGCAAAACAATGGTAAATAATATTCATAATAATCATTCAAGAAATATAAAAATTTAAATCTTAGTTGGCGTCTTGGCATTTTAAACCATTTCCAAGCACTGAAAGAAAAATAAATCAAAGTCATAAAGAATAAGAAGAACAATGGAAAAACAGGTATTGTAAAAGCGAGAACCAGATGAAAAAACAAAAGACCTGTACCTTCGATTGGGATGATATATCTATTCAATAGATTTAAAGATGCTAATGGTGAAAATGATAAAACAAATGTATTTACTTCATTAATTTTATCCGATTTTCGATCATTCAATTGATGATTGATAATATTCCTTAGTCCTTTCAAAAAAGTAATTATAATTATTACGACAAGTAATAATAACGAATATTTAAAATCAGGTTGAAATTTTGAATGAAGCAAAAATAATAAAACAAGTACAGGTAATACATGTCCATAGGCTGCATCTAAAAAAACACCTAATATTCCTCTTTCTTTAAATCGAAAAGGTTTTATCGTATATAATATTAAAGAAACAATAATACCGATCCACAAATAAAAGGAAATGCTATTCATTCCTAAAAAAAACCAAGGCAAAATCCCTAATGCTAAAAGACCTATTAGAAGAAAAATTCTTTTCGGAACATTTACATTTAAAGCAATATTTTTCTTTCCTGCTTTTCTATCCTCTTCTACATCCATACAATCATTTAAAAAATATCCAAAAGAAGCAGTAAAAATAAAACTCAAAAGAAATAGAAAAATCGTAGTAATGAATTCGTATATCATCTCATTCGAAAAAGAACAGGCTAAAATTAAATATACAATAGGTAGTAGTGGAGGTAAAATATGATACCACCAAATAGATGAACGAAAAAAGGAATATGATTTAATTTCAATCAAAATAACTAATTATTAGCCTAATTCTACGAAAAGCATTTGAATAAAACTTAATTTTAGACGAATTATATCTTCTTTCCTAAAAGTAATATTTTAGAAGTACAAAAGAAAAGAGCTTGAAGACTTGTTTGATCACAGGTGTGGCTGGTTTTATTGGGTTCCACACTGCACATTTATTATTAGAAAATAATATTCGAGTGATCGGAGTGGATGCGCTTACCCCCTATTATGACCCAGCTATTAAAAAGAAAAATATTCAAGATTTAAGGAAATTTGATTTATTTACTTTTCATGAAGAAAATCTTTTAAGTATGGATTTTTCTTCCTTGGATCAATCGATTCATTATCTTATTCATTTAGCGGCTAGTCCTGGTGTTCGTTTTTCAGATCAAAGAGAAAAGGAATATATTGATAATAATATCAAAGCTACTGAAGTACTTTTAGATTGGGCAAAGGATCAATCATTTGAAAAAATAATAATTGCCTCTACTTCATCAATATATGATGATCGAAATGCATTACCCTATTCAGAATCATCTGCATTGTTGCCAAAAGCATTATATGGCAAGAGTAAATTACGAATGGAAAAATTTTGCTTAGATCTTAAAGAAAAATATAATCTCCCTTTGGTTTTATTGCGTTATTTTTCAGCCTATGGTCCTCGTCAACGTCCTGATATGGCTTTGCATATTTTTATGAAAAAACTAACTGCTAAAGAAAAGATCGAAATTTATGGTGATGGCTTGCAAAGCAGGGATTTTACTTTTGTAAAAGATGTGGCTCAAGCTAATTTTTTAGCTTTACATCAAAATAATCTCCCTAATATTATTAATATCGCTTCTGGTTCTAGAATTACTGTGAATGATTTAATTGAAAAATTATTTTCTATTACTGGTTTACAAACCCAAGTCATTTATACTCCAAAATTAAATGAAGAAAGCAACCATACTGAAGGTGATATTACTCTTGCAAAAGAAAAATTAAATTACTCTCCATCCTATTCTATTGATGAAGGAATTTTATTGCAATGGAAATGGATTAAAACTAATCTTATTTAGTCGCAATTATCGCTTTTCTAGGACTTACAAATTCTTTTAATTGTTCAGGGTAATCTATGATTTCTATTTTAGAAAATTTTCTTAAAAATACTTCTTCTAAAAATTTAATGTGAGGAGTAACTAAGTTTTCGTGTTTATAACCTAGTGGATCATCCCATGACCAAGTTATACTTGTTAAATATAATCCCCCTCCTATATTAAAAGGATCTTCAATTTTATAAGCAATATCTGTTTCTAAAAATCCTACATTAGAAAACGTGCAAACTGGAAAAAAACATTTACCGCCTTCACTTGTCCAATCATATAAATTGTGAATTAAAGTTTCTACTTCACTAACAGAATCTAAATAACAATAAGGATAATACATACAAGTTACTAGATCCCATTGATTATTCCAATCTGGTTCTGGTTCTCTCATATCTTTAAGACGAAAAAAATCTGCAGATGGATTTCGTTCAATCGCTTGCTTCATCATACCCATTGAAAGATCAAAACCAGCTCTTTTATTTTCAGGGAAATGATTTAAAAAATACCCTGTTCCGCAAGCAACATCTAGCCATTTCGTTTCTGGAAAAATTAATGAACGAAGGACTTCTAATTCAAAATCAGTTTCTACTTTAAAATTTTTCAATAATATAAAACGATCATCATAAGAATCGGCATATTGAGCATCATTATATATTGCATGTAATTTCTCTTTATTCATGATTTAGATTTTGATTTAAAAAAACTATTTCTGTTTCAATATTTAATGGCATATTGATTGTAAATCCTTCTACTTTATCAAACTGGCTTTTCACTTTAAAAAATACAACATCTGGTATTTCAGCCACCAATTGATTTTCTTTTAAAACGAACAAATGTATTTTATACATTAAATTACCAAAAGTATGGCTCGGTAAAGTCCATTTAAATTTAATATTCCGATTTTCTTCAAAAATAAAAGGTGAATTTAAAAAATTATATTTACATAAGAGTTGGTTATTAGAAACATCCATAACTAGAACACCTAAATTTATCTTACCAATATTTTCATTTAGATTCAATTCAAAATCAACTATTATTTCTTCTTTCCATAAAAACTCTTGTTGAATATTCCCTTTAGAATTTTTAGTTGAGGCAATAATTTTTTTGAAAAATTCATTATCACTTCTAGCTATTTCATCATTTACAATGGGTTCTTCATTTACAACTTCTAAAGGCAAAATTTCAATTTCATCATCCTTTTTATCTTCAGCTTTTTCATTTTGAACAGATTCTTGGTTTATAAGCGAAATTTTATATTCTTCTTGATAATACTGTTCTATCGCATCATTAGAAAAACCAAAATATTTTTCTGTTCCTTGGTCTAATAATAAAACTTGATCACACATATTGGATATCACAGATAAATCATGTTGTACCATAATAAAAGAAGCACCTTTTGCTTTTAATCGATAAATTTGATCAATACATTTCTTTTGAAAATCCTTATCTCCAACTGCTAATACCTCATCAAACAACATGATGTCTCTATCAAAATGTGTAGCTTGAGCAAAAGCCAAACGAAGGAACATTCCTGAAGAATAATATTTTATAGCTGTATGTTCAAACTTTTTGCTAATTCCACTAAAAGAAATTATTTCATCATATTTTTCTTCAATTTCTGTAGTAGGAATTCCTAATATTTTAGCATTATAAAAAACATTTTCTTTACCTGTTAATTCGGGATGAAAACCAGAACCTATTTCTAATAAAGAAGCAAGGGTTCCATTTATATTTAAATGACCACTCGTAGGAGCAATGACTCCTGCTAATATTTTGAGCAAGGTACTTTTACCTGCTCCATTCTTACCTATTATTCCTAGTGATTCTCCTTGTTTGACTTCAAAAGAAATATCTTTTAAAGCCCACAATTCTTCTTTGTTATTTTTTTGTTCTTTTGAGAAAAATGATTTCACAAATTCATTTAAAGACATTTTCTGTTGATTTAGTAAATATCTTTTATATAAATTCTCTACTTGTATGACTACTTTTTTTTCCATTATAAATAATCTACAAATTCTTTTTCTACTTTAGCAAAACGATGCCAGCCCCAAATTAAAAAAATTAATCCCAAAGAAATTCCAAACAAATATTTTATATCTGGAAAAGGAAAACCTAACATTAACCATCGATAACTTTCAATCACGCCTGCCATAGGATTAAAATAAATCCAAAAACGAAATGCTTCAGGAATTAAATCTGGTGTATAAAACACAGGTGTTAACCAAAATCCAAAATTAATCAACGTTTTTACGAAATGATTAAAATCTCTAACTCGTACACTTAACTGACTGGTCCAAATAGCAACCGTAAATCCCATCAAAAAATTCAACAATAAAACAATAGGAATAAATACAATTGTCCATTGAAAAGGATGTCTTAAAATAATTTGAATGACAAGGAAAATAAGTAGTGATATTACAAATTCGAATAAACCTAGAAAACTTTTATATAAGGGCAATACTATTTTAGGAAAATAATTTTTCTTAATAATATGAGCATCATTAATAATAGAATCTCCAGCCGAATTAACAATATCCATAAAATAATTCCAACCCATTAAACCACACAATGCCACTAAAGTATAAGGAGCTATTGGTGTATCAATTTTCATCATGATCGTAAAGAAAAAAGAATAAATCCCTAAATAAGCTAATAAACCCAAAATAAACCTAAGTTGAGCTAATTTTTAATTCTCGAATCGTCATAGATTAAAATCTT
>JAHDII010000034.1:0-1076 GCA_020630895.1 Saprospiraceae bacterium | reverse complement strand
AGGTCTAAATATCGCCCAAAATAAACCTAAGATTGTTTGAGCATATCTAATTTTTAATTCTCGAATCGTCATCGCCCAGATTAAAGATCGATGTTTATACGCTTCAGCAATAGAAGAAAAAATAGTATGTTTATTTATTCCATCCACTACTTATTTTTTAATAATTCCTTAAATGCTTTACTTATTTCTATTCCTTTTTCTTCTGCAATTTTCACATCTGCGCGAGCCAAATCTAATTGTTCATTTAAATAATATGCTTTTGCTCGGCTGGCATAATATTTTCCTTCTGAAGGGTTTTCTTTTATACTAATAGAAATATGATAAATACTTCCGCTATAATTCTTAAGTCGTTCTTCGATTACACCTTTTAAATAATTGATTTCAGGATCATTGGGATAAAAATTTAAATAGGCTCCATAATTTTCTGCAGCTTCAGCATATTTTTTTTGTTCTAAAAAAACTTTTGCTAAATTTTTAAATGCATCTATGCTAAACTCCCCTTGACTCTTAGCCTTTTCGAAATCTTGAATGGCAGCCTGTTTATTTCCTTGAGTTGCAAATACGGCTCCCCTAGCACCGTATCCTCTCGTATCATTGGGATAATAAATAATATATTGATTAAAATCTTCTAGAGATTGATCTAGTTTTCCTTTTTCATAATAGTACGTTCCTCTATTAAATAAAGCTTCTTTTAAATCTGGTTTTAAAAATAAAGCGGCATTGAAATAATTAATCGCTTGATCTTCTTTTCCTTCTTGATATAAATACAATCCTTTATTATTATGTCCGATTGGTTCTTCAGGATAATTTTCAATTAAATTTGTAAATAAGGCATCACTATTTTTCCATACCCCTGTTCTCATAAAAGAAAATATAGCAAATAATAAAATTAAAACAGAAGGAATCAAATATTTAATTTGATTTTTAAATAAACCTAACAACCATTTCAAAATTGGAATTAGGAAAATAATTAAACCCAAGGAAGGCAAATACAAATATCGATCTGAAATAAAATTCGTCCCATTTACAGGGATTAAAAAAATGGGTAACAATAAAATCAAGTAACTCAGAAGACC
>JAHDII010000347.1:814-2793 GCA_020630895.1 Saprospiraceae bacterium | reverse complement strand
AAAAAAAGAATTTTAATTATAATAATCAGATAATTGACTATGTCAGTAGAAAACTTGTTTCAAATGAAGATAATGATATTTCAATAACTATTGATAGCTTTTTTAAAGAAAAAGAACAAAAAATATTTTTTAAGATTGATGTAGAAGGTGCAGAATATGAAGTTATTCAACATGGGATAGATACATTTAATAAAAATGAATGTTATTTTATTATTGAAACTCATTCTCTTGAAATAGAAAATAAGTGTATTAATTTTTTTAGACAAAAAAATTATGATATAAAGATTATTAAAAATGCTTGGTGGCGCTTAATTCTTCCTGAAAATAGGAATATAGAACATAATAGATGGATTGCAATTTCTCCTAAATGAAAATTCTCTTATCACATTCAGGTAAACAACATTCTTATCAAGTGGCTAAAGCTTTAAATGATTTAGATGTTTTAGAAAAATTTTATACAAGTTCGTATATAAAATCTCCTTTTTTACAAGGAAAACTAAAAAATCATACTTTTTTTAATCGTCGTTTCGAAGAAGGATTATATGGAGATATTATTAATTCTAATTGGAGATTTGAAATCCCTGAATTCATATCTAAAAAAATATATGGAAATACATGGGAGACTCAATTAAAAGTATATCAAAGAGATATAAAATTTGATTCTTTTGTTTCAAAAGAAATTAAAAAATTAAAAGCTAATTTTTTTTGGGGATTTCAAGGAAGTTGTTACCAATCTTTAAAAACAGCAAATGAAAATAATTATTATACCGTTTGCGAATTAGCAACGGCACATGTTGTTGCTGCTAAAAAAATATTAGGTGAAGAAAAAAAACTTCATAAAGAATGGTCTAGTAGTATCGATAACCTAAAATTTCCTAGTTCTTATGAAAAAAGATTAGAAGAAGAACCTATCCATGCAAAAAAAATTATTGCAGCATCTCAATTTACTCATCAAACTTTGGTCGAGTCAGGAATTCCAGAAAACAAAATATATACGATTCCTTTAGGAGCTAATATTCATTATATTAAATATCAAGAAAATAAAACAACAATTCAATCTAATAAACTAAAACTATTATACTGTGGAGTAATTAGCCAAAGAAAAGGAATTAAATATCTTTTAGAAGCAATGAAGAGTTTTAATAAAAAAGATGTTGAACTACATATAATAGGGAGAATGCAGGGGACTTCCGACCCATTAAAACCTTATAAAGATTTGTTTATATGGCATCCTCCTATGTCTCAACAAGAATTATTTCAAAAATATTGCGAATTTGATGCCTTAGTTTTACCTACTATCTTTGAGGGATTTGGTTTAGTAATAGTCGAAGCTATGGCAGCAGGATTACCTGTAATTACAACACCACATTCTATAGGACCAGATATTATAATCAACGATAAAAATGGTTATATTATTCCAATTAGAAATGTAAAAGCTATTCAAAACTCTATCCAAAAAATTTTAAATAAAACGCCTATCGAAAAATTAGCAATGAATCAAGAAGCAAGGAAAGCAGCTTTAAATTACAGCTGGGAAAACTATGCTAAAAACTTAAGTGTTTTTTTAACTCATATTAAAAAGAATAGCTCATTTCATGTCAATCAAAAAACCTAAGCTTTCTTTTTATACCAATATGCCTACTCCATATCAATTAGATTTTTTTGAGGCATTGTCTAAACATTTTCAATTATCTGTTATTTATTACTCTTCAATAGAATATGATAGAGAATGGAATTTAGATTCTAAGTCTTCAATGTATGATTCGAAATATTTAAAAACGCCTTGGTTTTGGAAACCAATAATTAAAAAATGGGTAGCATATCATTTTAGTTGGCAAATATTTACAACAGTAGCAAAGGATAAATCTGATTATACTATTATTGGAGGTGCTTATAATGCTCCTAATGCAATAATAGCTATTTTTATGAGTTGGTTGAAAAGAAAAAAATGGATAGCATTTATTGGAGAACCTATATTT
>JAHDII010000347.1:0-804 GCA_020630895.1 Saprospiraceae bacterium | reverse complement strand
AGGGTTTTAAAAGTTCTTAAATACCTTGTGTTTTCTTTTGTACGACTATTTTGTGATGCAATATTAGGAGTAGGAAAACAAGCAGAAAAATCTTATAGAGATTATGGGTTTAAAAAAAATATTTATAATATCCCTTATAATATAAATTGTGAAAAATTTTCTGAAAAGAATATTGATCTTGATATAATTAGTAAAATAAAAAAAGAATATAATTTAACAGATAAAAAAATATTTTTAACTTCAGGTAGCTTAATTTTTAGAAAAGGAATTGACATTGTTATAAAATCATTCAATCAAGCTTTTCCTAATGAAACAAATGCAGTCTTATTAATTCTTGGAGATGGCCCCGAAAAAGATAATTTACAAAAAATAGCAAAATATAGAAACGATGTTCTTTTTTTAGGATTCAAAGAAAAAGAAGATATTCCTTATTTTTTTTATATAGCAGATGTATTCCTTTTTGCTAGCAGATATGATGGCTGGGCTGTTGTCATCAATGAAGCATTAGCCTCTAATTGTATTGTAATAGGTTCTAATACTACTGGTGCAGTAATTGATTTAATTGAAAATAAAAAAAATGGTTTTTTATTTAATTCTGAAGATATAAATTCATTGTCAGAATTGATACTTCATGTATATAAAATGGAAAGCCCTAAAATAAAACAATTAATAAATAATACAGAAGCAACACACTCTTTTATTTGCTCTAAAAATGCAGCAAAAAAAGTACATGAAATAATAGAAAAAATTGACCGAATTTAACGATTTTACTTTATTTTTTCAAGGAGTAAATTTTTTACTTAT
>JAHDII010000346.1 GCA_020630895.1 Saprospiraceae bacterium | reverse complement strand
GTCTTGAAATGCGAAGCATTCATGAATGCCTTTGAAATGTAATAACTAGATGATGAATAATTTTGGTTCTTTTGTTTTAAGACAAAAGAACAAAGCAAAATTAAAATGTTTTCAAATAATATTCCATTCAAAAATATTCTTATTTAGGAAGAGTAATATTTAATTTTTTAGCTAATTTTTCAGTAATATCATACATTTCTAAACCATACAAAAGATTGGTGCCAGAAGTTTGATTTAAAATATAAGTATAATTATCCTCTTTAGCAATTTCATTAATTTTACTCTGAAATTCCTCCATAACAGGTTGCAAAAGTTGACTTTGTTTTTCACTTATTTTCTGTTCTGCATCAGCTGTAGCTTTTTGAATTTTTATTTCTAAATCTTTTACCTTTTTAACAAGTTCTTCCTCCTCTCCTGTTTCAAATTGCTTTTTTTGCAGCTTCTCATTATATGTAAGCATTAATTCCTGATATTGATTACTTAATGCTATAATATTTTTTGATAATTGATTTCTATATGTTTCTATTTCTTTTTCGATAGATTTTGTAGCAGGATAATAAGCTAATAATAATTCAATATTCGTAAAACCTACTTTAGTTTCTTGCTGTGCATAACTTGTAGAACTAAAACTCAAAACAACAATAAAATTTAGTACCAATAATAAGATATATTTTTTCATGATAATTCAATTAATTTGATGATGGAATAGAAATGCCCAATTCTTTCATTAAAGCTTCTGTAATATCATTTTCATCAGGTCCAAATAATATGGTAGAAACACCTGAACTTGTAGTCTGATTTAAAATATAAGTAAAGCCTTTTTCCTTAGCTACCTTATTAATAGCATTTTGTACTTTTTCTAGGATAGGAGCTAATAATTCTTCTCTTTTAGCTAATAAATCATATTCTGCATCTTGTGATTCTTTTTGAATTTCTTTGTCTAATTCTATTAATTCTTTTTCCCTTGCTTCTTCTTCTGATGGAGACAATTCATTCTTTTCTTTTTTTTCAAGATATTCTGCTAATTTAGATTTCGCATAACTCTCTTTTGCCCGCAATTTTTCTGCTAATTTTTTTTGATAGGTACTTAAAGTTCGTTCCATTTGTTTAGCCTCAGGCATATAAACTAATACTAATTCGATATTAGTATAACCAATTTTAACTTGTCCAAAACAAATGGAAGATGACATAAACGCGACTAAGCAAAAAGTAACAATAAATTTGATTTTCATAATAATACATTTTTAAAACACCAATATTATGATATTGATAATAACGAAAATAATGTAGCAGTTGTACCGTTTTGATTAGATTGAAAAAATTGAAATAGAGGTTTTTCTTTTATAAAAGTAATTAAAAAATATCAATAAAAAGATAAGTCATTCTAAATTTTAAAATTTTATTTTTCGTGAGCATAGAGAATAAATTTCGTTAAGAATTTCCGAAGCCTTGAAGGAAATTTAGAAATTTATGGATGGTTTTCGACTGAAAGGAGAAAAATGCCTTAGAAAAAGGAAGAAACACTACTCAAACATGGAATTAATTTAAAGAGAAGCGTATAAAAAACATCCCGAATTTTAATAAATAAAATTCGGGATGAACTCATGTTTTTTTATTTAAAACAAATATGACGGTTTATTTTTCTTTCATTTCAACTTTTACGTCTTTCATAAAATCTTCAATTTCTTGACTTGGATCATCTCCAGCACTTACACTAGGTGGTTCATACTGCATTTTTTTAGAAGCCGTTTCTACTTGTTTAACCATTGTTTTTAAGAAATTACCATCTTTATTAGACGTTACTTCTAAAGAACCTTTTCCTTTTTTCAAAGAAAAGACAAATGTTTCAACATCGATTTCCATATCCATATCTCCAGATACTTTTTCTATTTCTTTTACAAAGCCCTTACCTCCTAAAAATCCAGAAGAAATTTCTTTATATAACGATGCATCTATTCTTTGGTTACTAGCAATTCCGCCATTTTTAGCTCCTTCTAAAAGTACAGGATCAGCAGATATAAACAATTTATTATTTTTAATAACCATCATTGGAGCATTAGGTATTCCTTCTCCTTTTAAATTACTATGAAACTCAGCACCTGCTCCTGGATCATTAATAGAATAAACACCATTTTCTTTTTCGCTAATAGCACCTTCTTCTTTTAATAAATTTAGAATAGGAGCAAAAGCTTTTTCATTAATAGACAAAGAAAATATACCTGCGGGTTTTCCATCAGAACCTTTACTTTGAATCGCTAACATCATATCTCCATCAATAGCTTTAGCTAAATCATCCATCGTCATACCTAATTTATTTAAACCCATATTCTGAGCGGCCATTCCTTGAAATCCTTTTTCAATTAATAATTGATTCAATCCTTTTAGATTTAAACCAAATGTAAAAGCAGCTATTAAATTATCTTTAGGCATATAAGGAGAAAAATCAGTTTTAACACTGGATTTGAATGGCATATCTAAATCAGCTTTTAATTTTCCTTTTAAGATAAATTCTGAGTGAGCATTCATTTTCTTTTCATCAAAAGAAACACCACCAGTAATGTAATTTCCTTTAATATCGTCTTTGCTATATCCCATCATGCCTAAGCCCATAGAAAGCATTGGATTTTCCGCTAAAGCATCTGTACTCATCCAAAAATTAGAATCATCAGTAGAAGTACCCACTTTTTTGAAAGCACTATTAGAAACAATAGAATTTCCTTTATTTATATTAAAAATTCTACTAATTTGATTTGTAGCATCACCCATAGATTGACCTGCAATTGCCATTTCTTTATTCCAAGCAGC
>JAHDII010000033.1:13831-17623 GCA_020630895.1 Saprospiraceae bacterium | reverse complement strand
TGATAAAAAAATCGGCATCTTGTAGTTTTCAAGATGCCGATTTTTATTTATGAAACAAGAGCAAAAAATAGAATCCAATCCTATACTTTTTTTAATTCAATGTATTAAAAAAGAAAAAAGAGTACAATATTTTGTTTCCTTTTTTACTATTATATTAGGAGGATTATTTTTTTATTTCAGTCAAGGAAGAAATGCAGCATTAATTATAGTATCATTAATATTATGTGTAACAGGCATTAAATTTTTTTATGATACACTAAGATCAGGAGAACCCCAATATTATCCTATCATTAAAATACTTTCTTTTCATCCTATTCAAATAGTATGGATATATTCTATTCTTACAGAAAATATGCCTTTTGGCATTAAATTATTTTCTAAAGGTCGTATTGTTTTTAAATTAGAAAATGGAGAAGAGTATACCATTTCTGTTCCTTTTAAAGAATTAAAAATAGTAGGAGAACAATTAAAAAAAATATTGCCTCACGCTAGTTATGGATATTCTACAGAAAAAATGCAATGGTATATTGCA
Organism: Saprospiraceae bacterium; assembly: GCA_020630895.1. Lineage (GTDB taxonomy): Bacteria > Bacteroidota > Bacteroidia > Chitinophagales > Saprospiraceae > JAHDCE01. The sequence continues at coordinate 17,091 of JAHDII010000033.1, read as the reverse complement.
GATCCTCATTTATTATATCAAGAAAATTCTAAAGAAGATGATAAAAAATAATTTTATTCTATTAAATATTATTTCGAAATATTTTTTAACGCAGAGGAACCGCTGAGTTCTCCGCTGAGAGTCGCTGAGGTTTTTATTACTTCAAATAAATGAAAACTGTACACTATTCTCTATGTATCTCTACGTATTCCTTCGCGATTCTCTGCGTTTTAATTTAGATATAATCAATAATTTGCAATAAAGTCTATTTATTTAAAACTCTTTTTTATTTTTGTATGGTTTTAAATCAAACATATATCAAAGCATAGAACATGGATTTAAATTTTTCAGGAAAACAAGTTTTAGTAAGAGTAGATTTTAATGTACCATTAGATAAGGAAACATTGAAAGTAACAGATGATACTCGTATTAGAAGAGCCTTACCTACCATTACTCATATATTAGAAGAAGGAGGAGCAGTGGTATTGATGTCTCATTTGGGGCGTCCCATGAAAAAATTAAAAGAGGATGGAACTATTAATAAAGAAATGTTTTCTTTAAAAAATATTGTTCCTCGTTTGACAGATTTACTAGGGGTAGAGATTCAGTTTTGTGATGAAACAGTGGGAGAAAAAGCCTCTAGTATGGCTGAAAAATTAAAAAGAGGACAATTATTATTATTAGAAAATACTCGTTTTAATGAAGGAGAAAAAAAGGGAGACGAAGAATTTGCTAAAGCTTTAGCAAGTTTAGGAGATATTTATGTAAATGATGCTTTTGGTACCGCTCATAGAGCTCATGCTTCAACGACAACAGTTGCCCAATATTTTGATGAAGACCATAAATGTTTTGGATTTTTATTAGCTAATGAATTAAAAAATGCTTCTAAAGTAACAAATAATCCTCAACGTCCTTTTGTAGCCATTGTTGGAGGAGCAAAAGTCTCTGATAAAATGTTGCTATTAGATCGACTAATTGATCAAGTTGATACTTTAATTGTTGGAGGAGGAATGGCTTATACTTTTATGAAAGCTCAAGGAGGACAAATAGGAAATTCTCTTTGTGAAGAAGATCGATTAGAATTAGCGAATCAATTAATTGAAAAAGCAAAGAAAAAAGGAGTCAATTTATTATTGCCTTCAGACTCTGTTGTAGCAGATGCTTTTGCTAATGATGCTAATTTTAAAATTGCTCCAAGTGGATTAATTGAAGAAGGGTGGATGGGTTTAGATATTGGAGTTTATGCTCAAGCAGAATTTGCAAATGTAATTAAACAAGCTAAAACTATTTTATGGAATGGTCCTATGGGTGTTTTTGAAATGTCTTCTTTTGCTAATGGTACAAAATTAGTGGCTCAAGCCGTAGCAGATGCCACTAAAGCAGGGGCTTTTTCCTTAATAGGAGGAGGTGATTCAGTAGCTGCTGTAAACCAGTTGGGCTTAGCTAAACAAGTAAGTTATGTTTCTACAGGAGGTGGAGCAATGTTAGAATTGTTAGAAGGAAAAGAACTTCCTGGAGTAAAAGCGATGGGAGGTTTTGAGGTAGAAAATTAGAGCGATTCCTTTTTCGTTTTTTTACTTCCTTGATACATGCTAAATTTCTGAAATTTACATTCTAAAGCAGCATTAAATAAAGTAATTTTTTTTGAAGGGCGTAAGCCAACATTTTTTAAAGCTTCTAAATTAGAACTTAAAATCCAAGCATCCCAGCCAGAAAAATTTTGTTTTAATGTATCGCCTATTTCTTTATAAAAAGTAGAAATATTTTTTATTTTTAATCGTTCACCATAGGGTGGGTTAGCGATTAAAATTCCATTATCTGTTGTAGGAAGATTTCTTTTAAACGGAATTCTAGAAACTTGAATTAAATGCTCAAAACCAAGAGCATCAATACTATTTAAAACCATATTAACAGCGGCAGGAGCAATATCTCCACCAACTAAATTTAAAGAAGTGGTATCAATTTTTTGATCTGCATTTTTTTTAATTTCTTGAAATAAATCATCGTCGTAATCTTTCCAATTAGTAAAAGTATATTTTTCTTTTTTATAAAAACCACTAGGAGTTTGAGTTCCTATCATTGCAGCCTCAAATAAAATAGTACCAGTACCACACATAGGATCTAATAAAGTTTGTTCTTTATCCCAACCAGATAATAAAATCATTCCTGCGGCTAAAACTTCATTTAATGGAGCTAAATGTCCGACATCTCTATACCCTCTTTTGTGTAAAGAATCTCCAGTACTATCTAATGAAATAGTAAACTCATCATTATAAACATGAACATTAAAAACAATATCTGGATTTTGTGTATCTACAGAAGGGCGTCGTCCTGTTTTTTTTCTAAATTGATCTACAATAGCATCTTTTGTTTTGAATGATACATATTGTGAATGATTAAAATAAGGAGAATTGAGAACACTATGAATAGCAAATGTTTTATCATTGTCAAAGTGCATACTCCAATTATAACTAGATATTTTATGATATAATTGTCGTTCACTTCTAGCTGTAAAAGAATAAATAGGTTTTAAAATTCGAGTAGCAGTACGCAACAAATAATTCGCTGCATACATCAACCGTTGGTCTCCTTCAAAAGAAACAGCTCTTTTTAAAATTTGAATATTGTTAGCTCCTAAATTTGTAATTTCTTGAGCTAAAATGGTTTCTAAACCATGAAAAGTTTTGGCAATAAATTTCAATTGATTTATTTTTTGGGTTCTGCTTCTTTAACAACAATTTCTTTTCCAGCAAACATACTTCCATTTAATGTTTCAATAGCTTTTTTTGCTTCTTCATCGTTAGGCATTTCTACAAAACCAAAACCTTTAGAACGACCTAAAGCCCTATCAAAAACAACAAAAGCAGAAGTAACTTCTCCAAAATCTCTAAATAAATCTTCTAGGTCTGGATTTTTTACTCCATAATCTAATTTAGCAACAAATATATTCATAACAAAAATTTAGTGATACACAAGATAAAAAAATAATTTTTAAATCATCATAGTTCTAATATGCGATATTACATAATACATTATGCTTAATATTGCGTATATTTTTAATATAATTCCCGCTTGTGTCATTACTCGCGAAGGATTAAAAAAGAGTTTGTTTTCTGATATTAAATGTTCACTAGGATCATTAATTTTAAAATTAAAATAATGAGCTACTTCTCGGTTTTTTTCAAAAAGACGACCTACTTGAAATAAAAAAATATCCCAAAGAATATAAGAAAAAGCACCTATTATATCGAAAATGTCAAAAATAGAAATAGTACTCATAA
>JAHDII010000033.1:0-13731 GCA_020630895.1 Saprospiraceae bacterium | reverse complement strand
GGTAAATTATTTTTTCTATATCGTACTTTTACTTCATAATTTTTATTAATAGATTGTACCATAGGAAGTAAAATAGTTTTCATTAAAACTTCTGCTTCTTTTTTGGCTTTTCCATAAGCATTAGAATCCATAGCATCACGTCTAAAATCTTCTCGTAATAAATTAAAATTAGCATTAAAATCATCGTTAGAAATTTCTCTCATCCAACCTACATCTAATTTATCAATTTTAGGATACACTTCATGAGAAAGAATTTTAGGCTCAGGTAAGGTAACAATCACTTGTTTATTTTTAGTATCTGTTTTAATATCAAAAAATTCATCTAATTTAAAACCTACTTTTAAAATACTAATGGCTTTAATTTCAATTTCTGTGGTAGAAACTTTATAGCCTAAAACTTTAGTAGCTAATTCTTTAGTCAAACCTTTTACATTTCGATCTTCAAACACTGCCAATTCTGCAATGACTCGTTCCATTCGTTCTTCCATCAAATTTTCAGAATTCCGAAAATCTTCAATAATCGCTCGTTCTTCCAAACGTTTCACCAAAGGATTTAAACCTTCTTGCATGGCAACAGAACAAGGAGAATATACCTTTTTTCCTTTGACATAAAGTGTTCCCTTATTGTGTTTTACTAAAGTAGTAATCACATGATTGACTAAAAAACAAGTATATTTTGAGGCGACCTCATTGAGTACATTTACAGCATCAGAAGCATCGCTTTGATACCATTGCCTATATACAGTACCAGAAGTATCTCTTAATTGTAGAATATCAAAATAGTATAAATCTTTTAAATAATTATGATGTTTTCGATATTCTTTTTCTACTTTAGATTGTAAGCTGTCAGGCAAATTCATTCGCTTAGCAACATGCATTAGCATATCCATATTCAATTGATATACCATTTTATTAAAATCACGTCTATACATCGTAGGATTAGACATAATTTTCATAATTTGATCAGGAGAAAGTGTTGATTCAAAATCTGAAGGAACATAATTAATTTGCATTTCTTTAGGAACTTTTACATTCCCTCCTTCTCCAATATCAAAATCGAAATCACTATTCGGAGCAAATAACTTTTTCCATATAATTACTCCTGCAATGGCAACTAAAAGCAATAGTACAATTAGTTTTAATAAGGCTTTTCCTTTATTTGCTGCACTCATTATTTTATTTTTTCCTTATATCAGTTATCAGTGTTCAGTTTTTTGATTGCTTATTATTTACTGTTCATTATTCATTGAGAACTGTTCACTGAATACCAAATCTTTTTTTGCGAATATAATGAAAAATAAATCCAAATAAAACTAGAAATAATAAAGGAAGAACAATATTAATGAATTGCCAGTAAGATTTTTCTTTTTCTGCTCTATCGCAATCTAATAAATTTAATTTTACCTCTTTATTTTTTGCTTGAATAATACCTGTATCATCAACCATATATTCAATGGCATTCATCAAAAATTCTTTATTCGCAAAAGTATAACGCGAAACGCGATCAAAGCCTAAAGCTCTATTTTCTTTTGTTTCAGGATTATAATCATTTCGAGCAATGTCTCCATCACTTACCACTAACATTTTAGTAGGAAGACTTCTTTTTCTATGTTCTAATCCTTCATTTTTTAATAATTGAACCAAATCATTGGTCGTATTAAATTCAAAATTGGATAAAAATTCTCCTTCGGCTAAAACAGCAACAGGTAAGTTTTGTTCTTTAAAAGCTGTTTCAGGAATTTCTTCTCTTAAAAATTCAAAATTCAAATCTACAGGAGAATATTTTAACATAGATTTATTAGAAGTACGAAGTAAAACAGTTTTTTTAGTTTTTGCTTTTTTAGTAATAATCGTATCAATAGTACTAGCAAAACGGAGTTGAACCCTATCTAAATGTTTAACGATAGGATTATCAGAATAAGGACGAACAGCAGGATTAAAATACCAATTAAAGACATCAAATTGGGGAGCATTTCCCATAGTTCCTGTAACCAATTTTACGGAAGTACATTCTTTATCCATGACTAGATTAGGCTTTATTCTAAAACCATAAGTAAATAGCATATCTTCAATCTCTAAAGGATAATCATAAGGAGTATATCGATTCATTAAAATCATGCTATCTAAACTAGCAGTTAATCGATCAATTAACCAAATCACTTTTCCTCCATTCATAATATATTGGTCAATTAAAAATTTATCTTTAGTATTATAAGTTTGCTGTGGTTTAGCTATTATTAATACATCAACTAATGGATTAATAATCGGAATATCATCCATCCGAAGTCTTCCTACAGCATAGCCTTGTTGGCGTAATGTTCGATCTAAATCAGAAACTTCTCCTCCTGATAATTCTCCTCTTCCTTCTGTAAAAGCAATTACTCCTCTATTAGGATTTATAGCTCTTTGAATTCCTTTTGCTAAATTATATTCTAATAAACTAATAGAATTAGCAATCACTGTTTGATCATCAGCACCAGGTATATCGTTGACCATTAAATTGACAACAACGGTATCTCTTGCTTCAACTAAAGCAGCAGGAAAAACATATACATCTTTTCCTTGTTGATCTTTTCCTACACGAACAGGTTTAATCCCCATTTGATTTAATGCCATTCCTCTAGCTCTTACTAATTCTGGAGCTCCCTTATTAGGATCTTCAAAAAAGAAATTAATTTTTGAAGAAACACCTTTAAAACTATTTAATTTTTCAATAACATTTTTTTTAAATAATTTATAATCGGCAGGAAGAAAATCCGCAGTTAAAAAAACACGAATATTAATATCTGAAGAAATATTTTTTAAAACATTTTTTACAGGAGAAGATATAGTATATCTTTTATCTTCTGTTAAATCAATAGAAGTATAAAATTGTTGTCCAATAATATTAACAAGTATAACGGCAACAACAATAAAAATAATAGAAGAAAAATATTTTATTTTCATTTTATTTTTTAATCTCTTTTTTCTAATGAAATAAAAGTAAGTCCTAGAAATAATCCTATAAAACTCAAGAAATAAATAATATCTCTAGAATCAATAACACCTCTACTAATAGAATTATAATGATAATCTATTCCTAACATCTGAATAAAATCATCAGAAGAACCTAAAAACATAGGAAGTTTGCTTAAATAAAAAAATGCCCAATGACAAAAAAAACATAAAAAGGCAGCTAACATAAAAGCTATAATTTGATTATTGGTCAGCGATGAAGCAAATAAACCAATAGAAGCATAAGCAGCACCTAATAAAAATAATCCTAAATAAGAACCCCATACTGCTCCACTATCTAAATTACCTCTAGGAGAACCCAAATCATAAATAGTATAATAATATAAAATAGTAGGTAATAATGCAAAAGTAATTAATAGTACACTCGCAAAATATTTTCCTAAAATGATTTTAAATAATTGTATCGGTTTGGTAATTAAAAATTCTATAGTCCCAGTTTGTTTTTCTTCTGCTAAAGAACGCATTGTGATTGCAGGAATTAAAAAAACAAAAATCCAAGGAGCCATACTAAATAATTGTTCTAGTGTAGCATAGCAATATTCAAGAATACTATAGTCCGGGAAAACCCACATAAATAAACCCATTACAACTAAAAAAACTCCAATAACTATATATGCCGTTAGGGAGCTAAAAAATGTGTTTAATTCTTTTTTTAATATTTCTAACATATTTTATAAATCAATATTGTTAAATTTGAATTGGATTTCTATCATTAAAAATTTGAACAAATTTGAATAATTTTTTACTCAATTCTTTTACTTTTGTTTCTTGAAAAGTTTTTAATAATTTTTCATCTGAAGAAATCCATTTTTCTACATTTTCTAAAGTATAATCTATTTCTTTTCCAGATAAAAATTGCAGCATTATTTTTTTTGTAATAATTTCTTTTTTTATAATAGTTGAGGTTCTAAATGGTTTGCCCGTTTTAGGATTATATGCAGAAACTTTTACAGGTTTTTCTTTTTCAATTTTATATTCATAATAACAAATATTTCCTCTCAATTGAATACCTGAAAAAGTAAAAGAATTTGTTTTGGTATTAAAAGTACTTTTTTTATAAGGAATATTATTAATACTAAATCCCCAAAAATCATCAATAAATAATAAACTATCTCCTTGTTTTAATTGACTCATTTTGGCTTTATGAATAATCTCCATAACTACAACATCAGATTGAACATTGTCCCAAGAAATAGAAGGTTGATTATTTTTAAATTCTTCATAAGTTTTATACAATCCATTTTTAAATTTGAATGAATTTGTCAATTTATTATTTTGAGAATAACTCAATGAAAAAAATAAAATAAAAAAAGATGTAAATAAATATTTCATAAAAAATTATTGAGTTAATAATCGAAAAACATCTTCAACTTCGTATGTTTTTCTAGACAATTCTAATAATGTTAATTTCTGATGAACAGCAAAATGAAATAAATGAGAACGTAAATCAACATTTGGATCTGTTGTAACAATCCATTCATTAGAATTTTCTCCTTTGGTGATAGAAGTTACAGCATCATGTTTAAATTTTTTAGATAAAGAAATATTTTCATCAAAAACAACAGTAATTTGAATACCTTTTCCTGTAGCACGTTCTTTTAATTCTTTTAAGCTACCATCAGCTACAATATCTCCTTGATTTATAATAACAACATGATCACACAAGGCTTCTACCTCTTGCATAATATGTGTACTTAAAATAACCGTTTTTTCTTTTCCTAATTGAATAATTAAATTTCTAATATCAGCCAATTGATTGGGATCCAAACCCGAAGTAGGTTCATCTAAAATAAGTACTTCTGGATCATGAATCAATGCTTGTGCTAATCCTACTCTTTGTCGATACCCTTTAGATAAAGCCATAATTTTTTTATGTTGTTCTCTACCTAAACCTGTCATCTCAATCATCTCATTCACTCGTTTTGTTTTATTCGCAACTTGATGCATCCCTGCTACAAAACGCAAATATTCTTTCACATACATATCCTTATATAAAGGATTATGCTCAGGTAAATATCCAATACTTTTTTTTACTTCACTAGGACTTTTTGAAGTATCAAATCCGCAAACTTCAGCAATACCACTATCTTGACGAATAAAACAAGATAAGATTTTCATAGTGGTGGTTTTTCCAGCTCCATTAGGACCTAAAAAACCAGTAACCATACCTTTTTGAGCTTCAAAAGAAATAGTGTCCAAAGCTTTTTTAGAACCATAAATTTTTGTCAAATCTTTGATTTGAACTGACATATTTTAGTTAATTTTTAATTCAATGTTAAGAAAAAATGTCCATATTCAAACGTTTTATGCACAATAACAATCAAATATAATATCTTTTAGTACTATTGTTACGTTTTTACAGAAAAGAAAAATTGTATTATATATGAAAAACGCATTTGCTTTAATTACAGTATGTATTGTTTTTATTTTTTATTCTTGTGTAAATGAAACAAAAAATAAAACTTCTCATTTAGATAAAGAAGAAAAAGAAAATACTAAGCCATCTGATGATGTAGAAATAGATACCTCTCTTATTGTAGATACAACGATTATTGAAAATACAAATGAAGAAAAAACAATTCATAAAGATGAAATAGGAGAGAAAGAACATAAAGAAGATCCGCGAAAACCAGCTCCCATTATAGAAAAGCCAAATACGGAACCTGTACATCATGAAGGACCTAAAACAATTGCAAATGAGATTAAACCTCCTTCTACACCTGTTAAAATAGTAGAAGATAAAAAAGAAGAAGTAACAACCACTCCCATTTTACCTCACAAACCAACAGAAGAAGTATCTGCTCCTGGACCAGTAGAAGAACCACCCGCTCCTCAAGTTCAGCCTTTAAGCCATGATACATGGAATCAATTATTACAAAAGTATGTAAGTGCTACTGGAGTAGTGAATTATTCAGGTTTTAAATCTAATAAAAAAGAATTAGAAACCTATTTAAAAATCTTAGAAAATAATCCGCCTACAAGTAAGTGGTCTTCTAAAAAAGAAATGGCATATTGGATTAATGCATATAATGCTTGGACAATTAAAACTATTATAGATCATTATCCTATTTCAAGTATTACCAAAATTGATGGAGGAAAAACATGGAATGTCAAACGAGTCAAATCAGGGAATAAAACGTATTCTTTAGATGAAGTTGAAAATAAAATTTTAAGACCTAAATTTAATGATGCAAGAATCCATTTTGCAGTCAATTGTGCGGCAAAATCCTGCCCTCCCTTATTGAATAAAGCATGGACAGCTTCAAATCTTAACGCGAACTTGGATAAAATGGCAAAAGCATTTATTAATAATTCAAAATTTAATACCATTGAAAAAAAGAAAATTCAAATTTCTAAAATCTTTGAGTGGTATGCAGCAGATTTCGGTGATATTATAACATATTTAAATAAATACTTATCTATAACTATCGACAAAAAAGCGAAAATAGAGTATGTAGAATATGATTGGTCTTTAAATGGAAATTAAATAAATAAATAAAATATTTGTTATAAGCCTCGCTTTTTTAAGTGAGGCTTTTTAATTTTAACTTTGTTTATATTATAAAAAAATGGATTTTAAATATATAGGATTCCAAATAATGTGTATTTTTACTTCTCAACAAAAAAGACATAACGAAATATCAACCTCATTAAGTAACTCTTCTTTTTAAATCTTAATTTTATAAAAAAATAACATAATCATGAAGAAGATTTTACTTTTTATTTCTTTTTTTACTCTTTCTCTATACTCGTATGGTCAATGCGATTATGTATTGACAATGCAAGATTCATGGGGCGATGGCTGGAATAACTCCTATATTGATGTAGATGTAGCAGGTACAGTAACTACCTACACCTTTGATGGAGCAGCAGGTACACCAGCAGGAGGTGAATGGATTGTCAATATCACAGTAAATCCAGGTGATGCAATTTCTGTAACTTACTATGCTAGTGGTACTCCTTATCCAACAGAACAATATTGGCAATTGCAAGATGCAGCAGGAACAATATTATTTTCAGATGGAGCAATAGATTGTTTTGAATGTAATGCTGATAATGGCATAGTTCCTCCTACTGATTTAGCAGGATATTCAGGGACAGCAGCTTGTCCTTCTTGTTTAAACCCAACAGGAATTGCAGCAACAAATATCACTGGGACATCTGCGGATATTAGTTGGACAGATCCTAATGGAACTCCAGGTACTTATATGCTAGAATATGGTCCTACAGGTTTTACACAAGGAACGGGTACTTCTATGGCTGCAGCAAATCCTCAAACAATTTCTAGTCTTACAGGTGAAACGACTTATGATGTTTATATTCAAATAGATTGTGGTGGTTCTCAATCTACTTGGACAGGTCCAACTTCTTTTACTACAGGTTGTGGTGCTGGAACAACTGAGGTTATTATGAACATGTTTGATTCTTTTGGTGATGGTTGGAATGGAGCGGAATATTCTATTATTGATTTAAATACTTCAATGACAATTGCAACAGGAACTTTAGCAGGTGGGGGAACTGGAACAGCGACTCATTGTTTACCTGATGGCTGCTATCAAGTAAGCCTTACAGAAGGAACTTATCCAGGTGAGATTACTTGGGATTTAACAGATGCTATGGCTACTTCTATTGTTTCTGGAGGAGACCCTTCAATTACACCTACAAGTGCTAGTTTTACAATAGGAACAGGTACTTGTCCTAGTTGTTTAGCAGCTTCAGGCTTAGCCGCTGCTCCAGCAGGAGATAATGCATTACTTAGTTGGACAGATCCTAATGTAACTCCAGGAACATATAGTATTGAATGGGGACCAACAGGTTTCACTCAAGGAGCAGGAACTACTATAGATCCTGCTACAAATCCATATCCCCTTTCAGGCTTAATGGAAACTACAACTTATGATTTTTATGTAACGATTGATTGTGGTGGTTCAACAGAAACAAGTGCTGTAAGTACCTTTACTACAGGTTTTGCAAACGATATTTGTTTAGGTGCAATTCCTTTAGTTGTTGGTGCAAATGGTACTTGCCCTGGTAACGTAGTAAATGTCGATTTAACCAATGCAATAGATGAAGCTATTCAATATCCTTCTTGTGATGGATTTGGTAACTTTGATTTATGGTACACCATAGTAGCTCCAGCTTCAGGAAGCATTGATTTTATCTCTGGTGCAAATGCTCCAGGTATAGTCATTTATGATTTAGATCCTACTTGTACAACTTATACAGAACCTATAGCAGGTGGATGTATCAATAATATAGCAGGAGTATCTACGATTCCTGGCTTAACGCCTGGAACAACATACTTAATTCAAGTGTGGTCAGATGCTGCAGCTCCTACAGATTTTTGTATTGAAGAAACAGCAACAACTCCTCCAGGTTGTTCTGCTAATGAAACAGCAACTGTAGATCCTGCTTGTGGAAATTATGATGTTCCTATTTCTTGGGATGCTACTCTTGGTGCTACAGGATATAATATTTATTTAGGTTCTGCTCCTGGCACTTATGATATCGCAGCTCCTTTTGATGCAGGAAATGGATTGGGAGTTACTTTAGGCTCTCCAACTGTAAATACAACCTACTATTATTTAGTAGTACCTTATAATGGAATTGGCGAAGCAGTAGGCTGTACAGAATATTCATTTACTACAGTAGCAACTCAATGTTTATGTATTCCTGCTCCAACAGATGTAGATGGCAATGGTATTACTAATATAACTATGGGTACAATTAATAATACAACTGTTGCAGAAGCAGGAAATTATGGAGATTATACAGCCATGGTAACAGATGCTCAACAAACAACAACTTTAAATATAGATATTACTTTAGAAACAGGATATACTTATAATTTATGGGCTTGGGTAGATTGGAATAATGATGGTGATTTTGCAGATCCAGGAGAAGAATTTTATTTAGGCGAATCTTTAGCAGATAATCCTACTACATTCTCTGGTTCTATTACAATTCCATTATCAGCATCATTAGGAAATCATGTCATTAGAATTGGTGGAGCAGATAGCGGATTAGGCTCTACTCCCCCCTCGGATCCTTGTTATTCAGGAGCTTGGGCAGCATTTGAAGATTATACTTTAAACGTAACTGCAGCACCTCCTTGTGTACCTCCTACAATGGCAATGGTATCTAATGAAACAGATACAAGTGCATACTTTACCTGGATGCCTGGAGGAACAGAAACTACTTGGAATGTAGAATATGGTCCTGCTGGATTTACTCAAGGTACAGGAACAATGGCAAATGGTGTACCTTCACCAGAATTAACACCTTCAGATTTAATGCCTCAAACAGACTACGAATATTATGTTTGTGGTGTTTGTGATGGTGCCATTTCTGATTTAATTGTTACAGGTTTATTAGATGGACCTCTACCTGGAGGAAAACCAAAAATGGTAGAATTATATGCATATCAAGATATTGCAGATTTAAGTGTGTATGGAATGGGTGTAGCCAATAATGGTGGAGGAACGGATGGTCAAGAATATTATTTCCCTCAAGTATCTCTAACTCAAGGCGATTTCTATTATGTTTCTTTTGATACTTCTGGGATTAACTTTACTAATTTTATGGGCTTCGCTCCTGATGATGTCAATGGAGATTTTAGTTTATTCTTTAATGGAGATGATGCTTTAGAATTATATAAATATGGTACAGTTGTAGACATTTTTGGAGATATTAATGTAGATGGAACAGGAGAAGCTTGGGAACATTTAGATGGTTGGGCATATAGAGTTAGTGGAACAGGACCAGATGGTTCTACTTTTGATATTAATAATTGGACATTTAGTGGTATAAATGTAATGGATGGAGAAACATCAAATGCTACAGCAGCAACTCCATTTCCAACAGGAACATATACTCCTCCTGCTCCTCCAACTCCTGTAATATCTACTTGTGTTGGACCTATTCCTTTTACCACTTTATGTGCTCCTTTTGTAGGGGATTCTATTCAAAATCCTATTATGATTCCTGCATTGCCTTATTCTGATGCAGGAAATACAGCAGAATGTTATACAGATCAAATAGGTAATGGTTCAGCAGATGTATTCTATCAATTTACTACAGCAATGTGTACAGATAGTGTAACAGTTTCTCTTTGTGGTTCCTCTTATGATACTTATATTAGAATATTAGATGCCTCAGGAACAGAGATAGATTTTAATGATGATTTCTGTAGTGTTCAGTCAGAATTGGTATTAACAGGTTTAATGGGAAGTTCTGTTTATTATGTAGTAGTAGAAGGATTTAGTACTAATAATGGAGATTATACATTAAATATAACGGAGACTTCTTATATGCTTTCTGCAACAGCAGCACCTACTGATATTTCTTGTAATGGAGCAATGGATGGAGCTATTGATATTACAATGGATAATGGTTTAGCTCCTTATATGTATATGTGGTCTACCACAGAAACTACAGAAGATATTTCTGGCTTAGCACCTGGAGATTATACTGTAACAATTACAGATTTGAATGGTTGTACAGCAATCGTAGGTCCTGTAACAATTGCAGAGCCTATGGTTTTAAGTATTACTTCCGATATGATAACTCATATTTCTTGTAATGGTGCTGCTGATGGTTCTATTATGATGACTACATCTGGAGGAACTGCTCCATATACTTATATGTGGTCTTCTACAGAAACTACAGAGGATCTTTCTGGATTATCTGCTGGAGATTATACTGTAACAGTTACAGATGCTAATGGCTGTACTACTGAGGCAGGACCAATGACAATTACAGAGCCAATGGTTCTTACTTATACAATAGATATGATAACAGATGTTTCTTGTGGTGCTACTTCTGATGGTTCAATTATGGGAACTACATCTGGAGGAACTGCTCCATACTTCTATGTATGGTCTAATTTCTCTACTACAGAAGATATTTCTAATTTATCTACGGGAGATTATACTGTTATTATTTCTGATTCAAATGGTTGCACTACGATAGGAGGACCATATACCATTAATCAGCAAGCATCGTTCTCTATCACAGCTACTGAAATTACAGCTACAGATGTAAGTTGTAATGCAGCAGCAGATGGTTCTATAATGGTAAATATGACTTCAGGAACTGCTCCTTATACTTATTCATGGTCAGACTCAACAACAGACGATAATATAGCAAATTTAGGAGGAGGTACATATACAGTAACAGTAACAGATGCTACAGGCTGTACGGCTTCTGCTGAAACAATGATAGCAGAACCAACAGCAATTGTTGCTTCTATAGATGCCGTAGTAGACTTAAATTGTAATGGATTTAATAATGGTTCTATTGATATTAGTGTAACAGGTGGTTCTATGCCTTACACATATTTATGGTCAAATAATGATACTTCTGAAGACCTTTCAGGAATAGCAGGAGGAGATTATACTGTAATGATTACAGATGCCATGAATTGTACTATAGAACTGGGACCTATTTCTGTTCAAGAGCCTATGGCTTTAATGGTAAATGCAACTCTTTCAGATATTTCTTGTAATGGCCTGGATGATGGTTCAGTAGATATTACAATGTCTGGAGGAATTACTCCATATACCTATATGTGGTCGAATAATGAAACTTCTGAAGATTTAAGTGGATTATCTGCAGGTAGTTATACAGGAACAGTTACCGATGCAAATGGTTGTACTCTAGTTGTAGGACCATTTACTGTTGCAGAGCCTTCAACACTAATTGTAACTGTTGATCAAGTAACAGGAGATGATGGTTCTAGCAATGGAACAATATCTTTATCAACTACAGGTGGTGCTGCTCCATATTCTTATACATGGAGTAATAATGATACTACAGAAGATGTTACAGGTTTAGCTTCAGGAGACCATATGGTTACCGTGACAGACGCAGGAGGTTGTATGTTAGTTGTAGGACCTATATACGTGCCTAATTTAGTAAATGTAGATGATTTAGAAGAATTAACATTATTTAATGTATTTCCTAATCCAGCTAATTCAGAAGTAAATATTGCTCTTGAATTTTCTACAGCTAAGGATATTAATGTTCAAATTATTAATGCTTTAGGGCAGGTAGTTATCCAAAATAATTATAATGGTGTAAGTCGTTCAAATTACACCTATAATACAGAAAACTTACCTTCTGGTTTATACTTTGTAAGAGTGTTATCTGAAAATGAAAATACTCAAGCAATTGAAAGATTAATTATTAATAAATAATTTATATTTTAAAAATTTAAAAAGGCTTACTCAAAATTTTGAGTAAGCCTTTTTTTAATCACTATAGAAATGAAAATTACTCCAATTGTTATATTACTCTTTTTTTTATTTTCTTGCCAATACAAACAAATAAAAACAAAAAAAAGAGGTATTTACCTGTGGAAAGTGCAACAAGAAATTTCTTCAATTGATACTACTTTTTTTGTAAATAATAAAATAGAAAATTTTTATATTAGATTTTTTGATGTAGGACTAGATAAATATCAAGAACCTTTTCCTAAAGCACCTTTAAACTTTAAAGGTGGATTGCCTTTTAAAAGCAAAATTATTCCTGTTATTTATATCGAAAATAAAGTACTCAAAAACATTAAAAAAAATGAAGTAGTATTATTATCAAAAAATATATGGAATAAAGTAGAATCTATAAATCAAGATTTCTTTAAAAATAATAAAATACAAGAAATACAAATTGATTGCGATTGGACAGAATCTACTAAAAATAATCTTTTTTTACTACTTCAATATATTAAAAAAGAAAAACCAGAAACTCAACTTTCTGCTACAATTAGATTGTATCAAATAAAGTATCAAAATAAAGCAGGAGTACCTCCTGTAGATAAAGGAGTATTAATGTATTATAATATGGGTAACTTTAAAAATGAAAAAGAAAAAAATTCTATTTTAAATAATCAAATTGGACAACAATATATCAGCAATAATACAAAATATCCTCTACCTTTAGATTTAGCTTTGCCAATTTATTCTTGGACACTATGGTCAAGAAATAATGAATTTAAAGAGATTTTATATAAAATAAATGCTTCGAATATTAATGAAATAACGTTTTTAAGTAAAGAAAAAAATAATAGATATAAAATAAATAAAGATACAGTATTTCAAGAAAAGTATTTCCGATATGGAGATGTTTTAAAATTAGAAAACCCTATCTTAGAAGAAATATTAAAAGCAAAAGAAGTTTGTAAACCAATTATAAATAAAAATAATTTAGAAATTATTATATTTAGCTATTCTCCTAATAATTCAATTTATATTAATGAAAAAGATTTTTCTTCTATTTATAATTAATTTATTTTTTCAGGTAACTGTAATTACAGCTTGCGGTTTTACACTATATCCAGAAGATGTTCGAGTTTATATTTTTGATCCAGAAACAACAATGACTGATTCTGAACATCTCCCCTATATTTATACAACTCATTTTTTAAATGATGATGAATATTTTTTATGGGAAAAAACAGATGAAAACATTGACGAATGGTTTTTATATTTTAATGAAAAAATAGATAAAAATAGTATTTCAAATTTAATATATAATGCGTCATATTCTGAATGGGAGAGAATTAAAAATAAAAAATTATTGCTCAATGATAAATTATGTAATAACGATTTTGCTAATTATTTAATTGATTTTAACCAAGTAGAAATTGTTGATTATCTGTTAGTTGCAAAAGAATGTGAAATGCAATTTAAATCATCTTCAAAATGGGGGAAGAGTGAT
>JAHDII010000032.1 GCA_020630895.1 Saprospiraceae bacterium | reverse complement strand
TTTCATAAATAAAAATCGGCATCTTGAAAACTACAAGATGCCGATTTTTTTATCATTATTAAAATTATTGTTTAATGATTTTTTTAATGATTCTTTTTTCTTTAGAAATAATAGATAATTGATATACTCCTTTTGTCCATTGAGAACTATAAATATCTATAATAGAATTTTGGATATTTGTTTGATAAATTTCTCTACCAGCAATATCATATACTACAATATTACCTTCTTGAATTTCTTCAGGTAATACAATTTGAACTGTTTGAGAAAATGGATTAGGGAAAATTTGAACATTCCAATCTTCTTCAATATTTTCATTAGCAGTTGTATTTGTATTATCATCAAAAACTTTAAAATTATCAAAACCAGCTTCTACTAAATGTCCTGAACCTTGAAAATCTGAAGTTTCCACTTTAAATGTCATTGTAGCTGTAGGAGTAATAAAATCTTCAATTCTATATTCTGAAGCAGTTAACCAACCATTTGTATTATTATCAATCGTTTGAATAATGATTTCATCTGTTCCATTATCTAAACTAAAAACTAAGGCATCATCTGGGTTTCCATTTCCTCCTGCATTCATAAACCATGTTTGAAAACTTATATGAGGATTATTGTAATTCGATACATCAAAAACAGGAGAAATAATAGTTGTAACTCCTCCATCAACATCATCATCTCCAGCACCTCCTCCATTATTTCCTGTTACATAACACCAAGAACCTACATCTTCTACATCTTCTTCAGGAGCAAATTGTGCTCCATTATAGGAAGTACCAATAGGTTCTCCTAATTCCCAATTTCCAGTATTTGCATCTGCTACTATTTCCCAACCTAAATCTACTGCAAAAGGATCTTGGTATCCTTCTTCTAATTCTACAACAGCAGTATTAGAACCTGTAGAAAGATTCATTGTAATGACTTCTGTAGAATAGCCCCATTTACCTGCAAAAATATCATAATCGCCAATATAAACATCTGTTAAACTAAATTGCCCCGAAGCATCTGTAGTTGCAGTATAAGAAGTAAATTCATTTTGAATTCTAACAGCTGCATCTGGAATGGGATCACTATTAGATAATAATACTACAGTTCCAGTAATCGTTGTAGTGACTAATGGTATTAATGATACATCCTGAAAGGTTACTTCTCCATTCACTAAAGAAACTTGAATCGTTTGAGGAATGTAGCCTGGTGCAGAATAAATAACATCAAAAGTACCTGAAGTTACTTGTCCCATAGCATAATCGCCATTAGATTCACTTTGATCTATAGGATTAATATCCGATACTATTTCAATATTGACTCCATTGATAGCTATACCTGTTAAATCATCTGTAATATTTCCTTCTAAATAACAGGCTCTTTGATAAGTTGGGGATAATACATATAAACCTGTATTCATATCCGAAGCTAAAACCAAACCAGAAGGAAGAAATGGATAAGCTCCCCAACAACCTTGAAATCCAGTTCCTGCATCAGGATAAGTATCATAACTTCCTACTTCTACTAAATTAGACGGGCGATGAGCATCTACAACTTTAACTCCATCAGTATAATATGAAATCACTAGATAATCATCTTTAACATGAACATTATGAGGAATGACTCCTGTTCCTGCCGTATTTGAAGGATGCCAAGTATCTAATCTTTGTATATTATTAATATCAGAAACATCATAAGCATCAATATTGGCATTAGCTTTTTCATCTGTTGTAAAAAGATATTGTCCACTATCTGATAACCATGCATTATGAGTAAAATCAAAAGAAGTGGCTTCAAAAGCTAAAGTTACAGGATTCGCTTTATCAGAAACATCTATTGCTGAAAAATTACCTGAATTAACATTAGAACTCCAAACGGTATCATTTCTTACATATACATCATGAGAATAAATAGCATCACATGCTCCTACAAAAGGAGGTTCTGTAGGATTTGAAACACTATCAAATATTAATACTCCTCCTAAATTCATATTACTTCCTGCTAAATAAATAAAGCCATTTTCATCTATATATAAATTATGAATTGTTGAAACTTGTCCATCAAAACCATCTACAGTAATGTTAGGTTGATAAAAATTATGACTTATATTTCCATTAGCAATATCCGAAAGATCAATCACTAAAAGTCCATCTGCTGCTTCAGTAGTGATATAAGCATAATGACCATACGTTTTCATATCTCTCCACGTAGAATTACCTCCTTCAATATAAGCTACTTCGGTAGGATTTGCAGGATCTTCTAAACTAATAATTGTTGTTCCATTAATTAATCCCATAATGGCATATTCTGTTCCTTCATTATCTACATATCCCCAAATATCAGATTTTCCTTGAGGGAAATCTAAAGTTCCTACTAATTCTAAATTATAATTTTGGGAAAAGAGAAATAAGGGGAATATCAAAAAAAGTAAACTATAAAAAAGTTTCATCATACTAGATTTATTTTTGCAAAGAAAAACAATTATTATTATTTATAGGAAGATATCTCATTCTTATGTCTTTTGAATGTCAATGATTGCAATAGTAATTCTACTTTCACACACCTGTTTTCCATCTTCTCGTTCAATAACAATACGCCAAACATGCATATTTCTTCCTAATTTTATTGGGCTTACCGTTCCTGTAACAAGTCCCTTTTTAACAGAACGTAAATGATTAGCATTAATTTCAACACCAACAGCCATTTGTTGTTGCATATTTTCTATACTCAATACAGAAGCAACACTTCCCATTGTTTCTGCTAAAACAACAGATGCACCTCCATGAAGCAAACGCATGGGTTGAACCGTTCTATCATCAACAGGCATGGTTGCTTTTAAATAATTTTCTCCTTTTTCTATAAATTGTATTCCTAGATGAGATACCAGTGTTTTATCTCCCATATTATTAATAGCCTTTAAAGAAAGTTCTTGTTTCCAAATATTCATAACAGTAAATAATATTTTGATTGAATTAAATTTCTTATTCTAGAAATGATTACTTTCGTAGTATACAAAATTATGATAATCCTAATGGAAAAAAGATTTTTTTATATTCTTATTATTCTTTGCCTTTTTTCAATAAAAGGATTTGGACAACTTTCTGGAACAGTAAAAGATGTTAATGATGAAATTTTACCTTTTGCTACTATTTATATAAAAAATACAACACAAGGAACAACTACTAATGTAGAAGGAAAATATACTTTAGAGTTAGCTCCCGGAGAATACTCCCTGATCTTTCAATATGTAGGTTATCAGCAACTCACTAAGAATGTAGTTATAGAAAATGAACCTATAATTTTAGATGTAATACTACAACCAGAATCTATTGGTTTACAAGAAGTCGTTGTTATTGCAGATAGTGAAGATCCTGCTTATCCTATTATTAGAAAAGCCATTGCTAAAAAAGAATATTATCTCAATCAAGTACAACAATATGCTTGTGATGTTTATATTAAAGGAAATCAAAAAGTAGCTGATGTTCCTAAAAAAGTAATGGGCATTGAAATAGGAGATCTGGGAGGTATTTTAGATACTACAGGACAAGGAATTGTTTATTTATCTGAAAGTGTTTCTCGATTATTTTATGCTGCTCCAGATATGTATAAAGAAGAAATGATTTCTTCTAAAGTCAGTGGAGATGATAATGGTTTTAGCTTCAATCAAGCTAGTGCTATGGATTTTAACTTTTATAAAAATACTTATGATGGTTTAGGAAGAGAACTCATTTCTCCTATTGCTAACAATGCTTTTAATTATTATAAATATAGATTAGAAGGCACATTTTATGATGAATCAGGTAGATTGATTAATAAAATTAAAGTTTTTAGAAAAAGAGATACTGATCCTACTCTGGGTGGATATATTTATATTGTAGAAGATTTGTGGAATATCTATAGTGTAGATATGTGGACGAATGGAAAAGCTCTTACTATTTCTATTTTAGATACGATTCGTTTAAAACAGGTATATGTTCCTGTAGAAGAACCTGATGTATGGCAGCCTTTTTCGAAGTCTGTCATTTTCAATCTTAAAATTTTTGGTATTAAAATCAATGGTATTTTTACTGGAATTTTTAAAAACTATAATCTTTCTCCTAATTTAGATAAACAATTTTTTGATAATGAAATTTTGAAAGTTGTTGAAGGAGCCAATGAAAAGGATACTGAATATTGGGAAAAAATTAGACCTATCCCTCTTTCACAAGAAGAAAAAGCCGATTATATCAAAAAGGATAGTCTTCAGACCATTTGGAATTCTAAAGAATACATGGATTCTATGGATCAAAAATCTAATAAATTTAAGTTTTTCGATATTTTTTCTGGTTATACTTATACCAATACTTATAAAAAATGGAATGTTTCTATTGGCTCTCCTATTACAGCTATTAGTTATAATACCGTACAAGGTTTTAATACTCATTTGGGAGGAGAATTTAGAAAAAATTTAGATAAAGATAATAATCGTTGGACTAAAATCAACACTAATATCAATTATGGAATAGCAGATAAACAAGTTAGAGGACATTTAGGATTTGAATTTAATTTTAATAGAATTGATTATACTAGATTAAATATTGAAGGAGGCAGAAGTGCAACCCAATTTAATGAAGAAGAGCCTATTCGCTTAGTTCAAAATACCACTCTTTCATTATTATATCGAAAAAATCATGCAAAACTTTATGATAAATATTTTTTAAAACCTAGAATTAGATCTGAATTATTTAATGGCTTTTTTGTAGATGGTTTTGTAGAGTATGCTCATAGAAAACCTTTATTCAATCAATCGGATTATAGTTTTTTTTATAGAGAAAAACGAGTTTTTGATTCTAACGATCCCCTAGATAAATTAAATTATGATGAACCTTCTTTTCCTGAGCATCAAGCAGTAACTTTAGGTTTAGATATTAGAATTCGATTCCAACAAAAATATCTTTCCTATCCTAATAGAAAATTTATTTCTGGTTCTAAATACCCTGATTTTTTAATTCAATATCGTAGAGGGTTACCCATATTTGGAGGAGATAGTAATTATGATTTTATTTCTTTAGCTCTTAAAGATGAAATTCCTTTTGGCATTGTTGGAACTTCTCGTTTTAATATAGAAGGAGGAATGTTTTTATCAGATACTAAAGTACCATTTATTGATTTTCATCATTTTAATGGTAACACTTTAGATGTCAATTTTATTATCCGTTATATGGATCAGTTTAGGCTATTAGAATATTATGATTATAGTACCACAAAGCCTTATGCCAAATTACACTGGGAACATCATTTCCAAGGAGTAATTCTAGGAAAAATTCCTTTGATTCGCAAATTTCAATGGGGTTTAGTTACAGGTGCCAATGTCCTTTATAGCGAAAAAACTAAAGCCTACAGCGAAGTACATATTGGTATAGATAGAATTGGAATCGGACTCTTCAAAATATTTAGAGTAGATTTTGTTACTCAACTGGGGCAAACACTTGAAAAACCTAGATTTAGAGTATTAATTGGAGTTGATATTGATTTATAATTTTATTTGGACTTTAGCATTTATAAATGCTAAAGTCCAAATAATTAATTACTTCCCTTTTCCAAAAAGTCCTTTATCATTATCTAATACTGGGCGAGGACGAGGATATTCATTCAACTCATATTTATGATCAAATATTTTTTCAACATAAACCCATTTTCCCTTTTTTAATTTTAATCCTTCATAACTTCCATC
This sequence comes from Saprospiraceae bacterium, assembly GCA_020630895.1. Lineage (GTDB taxonomy): Bacteria > Bacteroidota > Bacteroidia > Chitinophagales > Saprospiraceae > JAHDCE01. The sequence goes on along the minus strand of JAHDII010000032.1, from coordinate 12,464 downwards.
AGGTACCATTACATAAGGAATATTAGGAAAATTAGATCCCATTGCAATGAGATGATCAAAAATAACCATTTCTAAATCTTCATTATAATTTAATGAAATAGAAGCCTCTGCAGAATAGTTAATCACAAATCTGTGATATGTTTTCATCACTGGTTCTTGATTTCGACTTTGATGAGGATATTGTATAACTGGAGCTCCAAAAACAGGTTCTCCATTTTCATCAAAACTTAAAACTTCTATTACTTTTCTTTTTTCAAAAAACTCAAAAGCATCAAATCCAAATAAAAGATACATTTTTTTTCCTTTAGATTTAAACTCCCTCATATTATAATACAAAGCACCATACCAATTATTAGCCGTCAATTCTAGTTCTTTCACTCTTTTCATCCTACTAGAATAATCTTCTAATATATGTATTTTAGATGTTTCTCCATTTGTTTGTATCAATCCAAAATATTTATATTCATCCTTATTAATATACATTTGCCAAGTCATAATACGGAATGTACTATCTGCTGGATATATTTTCGAAATATTAAATAAAGAATCAAAAGAATAATCAAATCCTCCTTCTAAATTTAGGGCAGCGACTAAACCTTCCATAAACTTTTCTGAAGCAGCTTCTCTTTCTTCTATTTTTTGATTTTGCATAATCACTTTTGCCAATTCTTTTAAAGAATCTTCTGCAATAGTTAATGGTGTTTCTTCTCTTTCTTCAATCACTTCTGTAAGAACAGAATCTACTTCTACATCTACTTGTGCTTGAATTTGCCCCACTCCAAAAATGAATACAATTATTAATAATACATTTTTCATAATACAATTTGATTTTCCTTTATCCTAACCATAACGTACAAATATACACAAGGATTGCACCTTAATATGTTATGATTAAGTGAAAGTTATTTTATTCCTATCAGAAATAAGTTTTGTCACTTATTATATTTATTTACTCCTGTTTTAAATTAAATATTCTTTATACTTAATAATTATTATAGTCACAAAACTTAAAAAAACGCCATGTTTTAATAGAGCAAATCATTGATTTTTGAATCATAGCACTTAATTACCCTTTTTTTACCCAATATTTTAATAATCTATTTAATTCCCTCTGTGCTATGTTTCTTAAAATGAAATTATTGTGTATCTTAATATTATATTCATTGAATATAATATCTCAAAACACAACAGCCAATTTTACAAGTAATATCCCCAATCCAACCTGTGTTCCTTTATCAATCCCCTTTACCAACACATCAACCAATGCCATTTCCTATAGTTGGACTATAGATGGTACTTTTTTTTCAGATGAAGAACATCCTGAAAAAGTATTTATTAATGCGGGTTCTTTTGAAATTTGTTTAGAAACAATAGGACAAAATAATTCTATAGATAGTCATTGTGAAACCATTACAGTTTTTACTCATTCAAATATAAATTTTAGTACAAATGCAAATTCTGGTTGTGCTCCTTTAGATGTTATTTTTACTACTAATGGTGATAATAATATAACAGAATGGACTTGGGATTTCGGTGACGGAAATATTGTAACTACAACTGAAAATGTTATAACTCATACTTATTTAACTTCTAGTATTTATGATATAAACCTTACAGCAACTAATATTCATGGCTGCATAACATCTATTACACATACAGATGCTATTGATATATATTCCGATATTGTTCCTCAACTTATTGCTGATAATACTAATAGTTGTGAAACTCCATTCACCGTAAATTTTTCTAATACTTCAACAGGAAATCTTTCTAATGTTTCTTATTTATGGGATTTTGGAGATGGCCAAACTTCTACAGAAGAAAATCCAAGTATTACTTATACAGAAGCTAATAATTATGATGTATCTCTTACGATTACTAATAATATTACTGAATGTAGCAATAACACAACAATTCCTAATTTTATTCAAATAGGAGCAGATCCTATGTTTTCTTTTTCTACTGAAAACAATAATTGTAATCAAGTTACAACAACATTTACAAATGAAACACCTGAAGAAGTTGTTATTTTTCATTGGGATTTTGGAGATGGAAATACTTCTAATTTAGAACACCCCATTTATACTTATTCTTCAGTAGGATGCTATACTCCTTCTTTAACAGTTACTACTACTCAAGGTTGTGTTGTAACTTATGATTCTCCTTCTTGTATTGAAGTTATCGGAGATATAGAATTATCTTATACGACTTCTACTCCAACAACTGCCTGTCAAACACCTTTAACTGTTGATTTTAATACTGACTACCAAGGAGATATTTCTTGGAACTTTGGAGGACAAGGCAATTCTACAGAAAATAATCCCTCTTTTACTTTTACTGAATTTGGTATTTTTCCTATTACTCTCACAGCAACGCTTCCTAATGGTTGCCAACAAACTGTTACAAGCACAACTATAGAAATTCAAGCACCTGTTATTGATTTTCAAGCAGATATTAGATCTGGTTGTGCTCCTTTAACGGTTAATTTTCAAGATATTTCAAATCTTTCTGATAATATTAGTTCTTGGTCATGGGATTTTGGAAATGGAGAAACTTCTCATCTTCAACATCCTACTTATACCTATACAGAACCTGGCGATTATACTGTAAGCTTACACATCATTTTAGAAAATGGTTGTGAAGGAAGTATCTCTTTTCAGAATTACATAGAAGTTGGATATATTCCCCCTGTTATATTTGAAGCCGATCCTCAAGAAACTTGTATAGAAAATATAATCACCTTTAATGAAATATCTGGTGATGAAAATATAGATTATTGGTATTGGGATTTCGGAGATGGAAGTGTTTCTGTTTTAGAACAACCTCTTCACGAATACAACGACACTGGGTGGTTTGACGTGAAGCTAATTGTTGGGTACAATGGTTGTTATGATAGCCTTACTGTTGAGGATTATATGCATTTATTTCCTCCTAAGGCGAATTTCACATATACACAAAATTGTGAAAATCCAGGAGCAATTTCATTCTCCGATTCCTCTATTGGTGCTGATGAATGGTATTGGGATTTTGGAGATGGAGATACATCTACAGAGCAAAATCCAACTCATTTTTACGAAGAGAATGGGCTATATATTGTTACCCTTCAAGTCTATAATCAAGAAACAGAATGTTATGATGATTTAGTTGTTGGAATATCCGTTCAAATGCCTAAAGCCGAATTTGAAATCAATCCTCAGCATATTTGTATTACTCCAGGACAGAGTGCTACTTTTTCTGTTAATAATACTTCTCAAAATGCTGTTGATTATAATTGGTTTGTTCCTGGGGCATTTGTTATTTTAGAAAACAGCAGTGATATTCATCCTGATATAGTGTATAATTCTCCTGGAATTTATACCGGAATGCAACTTACCGCAATAGATATTAATGGTTGTCAAGATGTTTTTATTTTTGAAGATACTCTTATTGTAGATCAAATCACAACTCAATTCTCTTTTGAAAATATAGATGCCAATTGTAATCAAATTTTCCAATTTACAGATGAATCTCAATCTTTGTATTCTAATATTGTTGCTTGGGAATGGAATTTTGGAGATGGTTTAAGTTCTTCAGAACAACACCCTACCCATACTTATGGAGAAAGTGGAACGTATTTCCCTAGTTTAACAGTAACGAATGCTTTAGGCTGTTCTCAAACATATACATCTATTACCCCTGTAAATATTGAATCTCCTTTTGTATCTTTTACAACAGAAGAAAACATTTGTTTAGGAGATACATCTTTTTTTAATAATGCTTCTATTGCTTCAGAATTTATTAATTGGGAATGGAATTTTGGAGATAATACAAACTCAAATGATTGGCAACCTACCTACCATGTTTTTACAGAAGGGGGAACATATCAAGTTTGTTTTTCTGCCACTAATGCAGATGGTTGTTCAGGTATTGATTGTAAAAATATTATTGTTGAAGAAATTGAAGTTGATTTTTCTGGAGATGATTTAACAGCATCTTGTAATCCGCATATCGTACAATTCACAGATTTATCTATAAATGCTACTGCATGGGAATGGGATTTTGGAGATAATACAGGAATTTCTACTCTACAAAACCCTGCTCATACTTATACTAATAGTGGAAATTTTACAGTTTGCTTGACTATTACTTCTCAATCAGGATGTCAACAAACAATATGTAAGGAAAATTATATTCAAGTAGAAGGTCCCACTGCTACAGTAACTTATGATCCTAATAATGGTGGCTGTTTAGATTTTAATGTGAATTTTAATGTAAATGGACAAAATATAGATTCCTATATTTTAGATTTTGGAGATGGAGAAAATGAAAGTGATTCAAATATTAGTTCTAATATTTTTTCTGTAGAACATACTTATACTTCTTTAGGAGAATTTGCTCCTATATTGCTATTAAGCGATGATGCTGGTTGTAATAATTTTATCACACTAGATACTATTTATACAGAAACAATGTCCTTGGATTTTACATCTTCTCAAAATAATTTTTGTACAGGAACTCATACTGATTTTTCTTCCTTAATTTCAACAACAGGTAATATTCAATCTGTAGAATGGTTCTTTGAAGGGGCAACTCCTTCTACATCTTCTCAATTAAATCCTTCTAATATTATATATAATAATGGTGGAGATTTTGATGTAACGCTTACCGTTCATACAGAATTTTGTACTGAAACAATTGTTAAAGAAGATTTCATTCATATATTACCTAGCCCCGAATTATCTTTTAGCCCTACTCCTTCTAGCCATTGTGGTCCCACAAATATTTCTTTTACCAATACTAGTGATATTTCTTCAGGAAATATAAGCAATTGGTCTTGGAATTTTGGCGATGGAGAAACATCAACAGATGAGCATCCTATTCATTATTTTAGTGATACTGGTTCATATATTATTACATTAACTGCTACATCTGATCAAGGTTGTACTTCTCAAATTACTCAAAGTATAAATATTTATGAACCCGCTTTTGCTGATATTTTATTAGAAGACTATACGCTTTGTCAAAATCAAAATATCCAATTAGAAACTGAATTAGTAGGCAGTCCTTCTTGGAGTCCTAATACAGGATTAAGTTGTTATAACTGTCCTAACCCTGTTGCAAATCCTAATCAAACTACAACTTATTATGTAACAGCAACCACTCCTGATGGATGTATGGCTATGGATTCTATTACTATAGAAAGAATAGAACAAGCTGCTCCTATAGTTACTATTTCAAATGATACTACTATTTGTCAAGGAGATATTATTCAAATCGTAGCAACAGGAGGAAATTCTCCTTTTGATTATTCTTGGGATACTTCAACAGAAGGATTAAGCTGTTATGAAAATTGTTCAAATCCTTTAGTTCAAATTGATCAAACGAGTACTTTTACTGTATCTGTATCTAACGAATATGGATGTATTACATCTAAATCCGTAACAATAAATGTTATTGGAAATGGAGTAGATATTACAGGTCCTGATAGGACAATTTGTCTAGGTGATTCCATTACACTATCTATTATAGCAGGAACGAATCCTTCTTGGGAAAACCATCCTACTCTTAGTTGTAACAACTGTGAAAATCCTATTGCAAGTCCTACAGAAACAACAACATATACTGTTTCTGTTCAATATCAAAATTGTACATTAAGTCAAGATATTACAATTTATGTAATGAGTCCTGATGATATTTTTGCAGGAGAGGATCAAAATATTTGTAGAGGACAACCTATAACTTTAGAAGGAGATGCAGATGGAGATATTGCTTGGTCTATTAATGGAAATATTTTTGAAACAGATAATTTGAATCCAGAAGTATATCCGAATAACAATTCTACTTATGTATTAAGTGTCGTTAATGATTTATGTACTTTATCTGATTCCGTATTTATTGAAGTTCATGATAAAGTTGAAATACAAGTAGAAGATATAGAGGCTTGTCCTGGAGAAATATTACAACTAGAAGCTTATGGCGATGAAATTACTAATTATCAATGGTATCCCAATGATGCATTGAGTAATGAAAACATTCCTAATCCTACAATTATTGTAGAAGAAAGCACAAGTTTCACAGTAGTGGGTTCGAGTGAATTTTGTCAGGCAGATACAGCTACATTACAAGTAACAATAGCTGATGCTCCTCTTGTTATTTTACCTCATTATCAATCATTTGTACCAGGAAATTCAGTTACACTAGGTCTTTCAACAGATGATGATGGCACTTATACTTATCAATGGAGTCCTAATCAAAATATTTCTTGTACTGATTGCCCCAATCCAACTGTTTCTCCTGATACAACAACTGTTTATACCGTGGTTGTAACCAATGCTCAGGGCTGTGTTAATACAGACGAAATATTACTTAAACCTTTATTAGCTTGTATAGATGACATTATTATCGTTCCTACAGGGTTTTCTCCTAATGGTGATGGGCATAATGATTTATTAAAGCCTTTAGGTTTAGCCGAATTACAACTCTTTAGAGTATATAATCGATGGGGAGAGTTAATTTTTGAAACGACTAATTCTTCTGAATCATGGGATGGTTCTTTTAAATCTAAACCTGTAAATACAGATGTATATGTTTGGTATTTAGAAGCTATTTGTCCTATTGATGGAAGTATTATTACTAAAAAAGGAGATGTCACTTTAGTGAGATAAATACAACATATTTACAAAATACAAATCGAACAAAATTATTCAATATGAAAAAATTATTTACCCATATCATAATTATTTTAATTATACTATTTTTTGGCTTTGATATATCTGCACAAGATCCACATTTTTCACAATTCTATACTTCTCCATTATATTTGAACCCCGCACTAACTGGTATGAAAAATGGAGATATTAGAATTACAACCAATTATAGACGCCAATGGGCATCTATTTCAGAACCTTATCAGACTATGTCTATTGCTGCTGATTATAATATTTTAAGAGGTAGCATTGGAGATAATCTGATGGGGGTGGGTCTTATTATTTTTAATGATAAAGCGGGTTCAGCAGGTTTAAGAAGAACCAAAATTGGTTTGAGTACTGCTTATAGTCAAAATTTGATGGAAGGGAATTATATCAGTATAGGAATAGAGGCTGCTGCATTTCAACAATCTATAAATTTTGAACAATTACTTTTTGAAAGCCAATATGATGGAGAATCATTAAATAATCAAATAGGAGCAGGAGAAAATTTTGCGAATAATACTGTTTGGAATTACGATCTAGCTGCTGGAGTTGCTTGGAATTATAGTCCTGATAAATATACAAATTTCTATCTGGGAGGAAGTATGGCTCATTTGAATCGTCCTAATTTAAGTTTTTTTACAGATTATGAAGATCCATTACATATTAAATATACTATATATGGAGGTGCTGAATTTCGATTGAGTGGATATATATCTGCCTTACCTAGAATTATTATTTTACAACAAGGGCCGCATTCTGAAATTAATTTTGGATTATATACAAAAATGCATTTAGGAGATCCTTCTAATCGTTCTATCATTAGTATTGGTATGATGTATCGTTTAAAAGATGCTATTATTCCTATGATTCGATTTGACCATGATGTTTTTGCTTTTGGATTTAGTTATGATATTAATATTTCTTCTCTTTCTCCTGCATCTAATGCTCAAGGAGGCATAGAATTTTCATTCATTTATAAAGGCAAAAATGGAAAAAAAGATATTTCTCCTATCCCTTGTCCAACATTCTAAATCGCCATTATAATAGCTTAAAAATGCTTTGAATATCTAAAAAAAATACTATTTTATCCTAAAAAAGGCGATAAGCTTTTTAACTCTCTAAATTTGAAGTATATTGTAAATTTTTTAGAATATATTATCACGATTTCAATTGTATGAACAAAAATTTATCACAACTTTTTGCCTATAAAGAAGGCTTAGATACTCGCAGTACTCAATTTTTAATGAAAGCCCTAGAATCTAATAATTTACCAGGCTTTGATTATATAGAATTTAAACAATCGCTAGGTGCATTAATTTCTATGAATATAGATGAAGCTACAGCTTTTAAATCTGCATTTGCAACTGCTTCCACCATGGGGCTTACGAAACAAAAGTTATTAGAATCAGCGAGTCATTATCAAAAAATATTATTAAAAGAAAAAGGTCAGTTTGACATTGCACTTAAAAATAGAATTGAACAACGTGTAGGAAAGAAAGAAGAAGAAAATAAGCAACATACTTCACGGATTCAACAGATACAAACTCAAATCAAACGCCTAGAACAAGAAATCGTAGAACTTCGACAAAAAATAGAACATAATAATCAAACTAAAGGCAATGATGGAGAAAAATTAATTGCTCAACAAAAGAATTTTGAATTAACATATAATAGCATTCAAAAAGAAATTGATAATGATGTTCACAAAATATCACAATTTTTATAATTTAGCAGAAATATTTAATATATAATAAGATATGGCAGAAATGAATACAGAAGGGTTTAAACCCAAATCATTTTGGAAAAGACCTGAAGGGAAAACAGGAATGTTATTTGGATTGGCCATTATAGGTGCTTTAGCTTTTGTTGGAGTAACTTATGGTGCTGCAATTATTGCTTTCTTTAATACCATGCTAAAAATTGGAATTTTAGCTGTGGCTCTAGCAGTATTACTTTATGTAGTGATTGATCCTCGTATGAGAAACCTTCTTTGGTATGGTTATAAAAGTATTATGAGATTTATAACAGGTATGTTTGTTCAAATAGATCCTATAGGAGTTTTAAAAAGTTATGTAGATGATTTAAGAGATAATTTGCGTAAAATGAGCAAGCAAATTGGTAATCTGCGAGGTCAAATGCGTCGTATGAAAACCTTAATCAATGATAATAATAAAGAAATTGATAATAATTTGAAATTGGCTCAACAAGCTAAAAAAGTAGGTAATAATAAGCAACTCATGTTGAGTACTAGAAAAGCGGCTCGACTCAAAGAAACGAATGCTAAATTTGGTACGATGCATCGCAAAATGGATGTGATGTATAAAATTTTAGAAAAGATGTATGAAAATTCTGAAATTTTATTAGAAGATACTAAAGATCAAGTGATGGTAAAAGAACAAGAACGAAAAGCTATCCGTGCTTCTCATTCTGCCATGACTTCTGCCATGAATATTATTTCTGGAAAAGGAGACAAACGTGAGATGTTTGATATGGCTTTAGAACAAATTGCTGATGATGTTGCTAATAAAGTTGGAGAGATGGAACGTTTTATGGATGTATCTACGAATTTTATGGATTCTATGGATTTACAAAATGGCGTTTTTGAAGAAGAAGGCTTAAAAATGTTAGAACAATGGGAAAAAGAAAGTACTTCTTTATTATTAGGAGATGAAAAGCATAAAATTTTAAATGATGATACAAGTGGTTCTTATTTAGATTTAGATACTCCTTCCAAAGAGTTAGATACCAAAGGAGGAGATAATAAATATGATTCATTATTTGATTAAATCATTTTTATTTATTTTGAAAAGGTCTAGTAATTTTTTATTTTGCTAGACCTTTTTTATTTTTTATATCCACAAATTCTCAAAAAATGAAACATATAATTTCCATTATTATCATTTTATTTTTTCAACAAAACGTAATAGCTCAGTTCAATTTAGGGAGTCATCGGAAAAATACTTTTTATTTATTTTGGGGATACAATCGTTCTTATTTTTCTACTACTAATTTGCATTTTACAGGACCTAATTATGATTTTACTTTATATAATTTAAAAGCAACAGATCGACCTATTCCTTTTGGATGGGTATATTTTAATCCTGAAACGATTTCTATTCCTCAATATAATATTCGATTAGGATATTTCATTACTGATAGAATATCTTTATCTCTAGGAATGGATCATATGAAGTATGTCATTACACAAAATCAAGCTACAACTATATCTGGCGTTATTACAGAAGAAGCCTCTTTAAAATATGCTGGAAATTATTTGAATCAAGCTATAAATTTAGATGCTGATTTATTAATTTTTGAACATACCAATGGATTTAATCTCACCAGTTTTGATTTAGAATATACACAACCTCTTTTTAGTTTTTTAAATAAAAAGATATCGTTGAATTGGAATTTTGGTTTTGGAGGTATTTGGATCATTACTAAAACAGATGTTAAAGTAATGGGAGATGGTTTAGATAATGATTTTCATATTTCAGGTTTTACTTTAGCAGGAAAAACAGGACCTAAAATTGATTTTTGGAATCGTCTTTTTTTAGCTGCTGAAATCAAAGGAGGTTATGCTAGTTTGCCTTGGGTACTCATTAAAAATGATGCACCAGAAATTGGAGATCACAATGTAAATTATTTAGAATGGTATATTGTTTTTGGTACATATTTTAAATTATGGAAAAGAAAAAATTCTAATCATTTAAAATAATTTACACACCTAAAAAATAAAAAATAGCATCTTTATTATTAGGGATAAGGATTCAAACAACTCCTTCCTTAAAATTATTTAATTATGCATTTCATAAAAACAAGTCATTATTTATTTTCATTTTTTTTAGTTTTATTTTTATCATTAATCATGTTTCAATGTTCTCCTACGGAATATGCTGGTACTTATCAAAAAGAAATAGACAATGGTAATTATTATGCTTTTTTAACTTTATATAGTGACTCTACTTTTTTATATAAATCTAATGAATATATCAACCGTTCTAAACCTTATATGCCTGTCTTAACTGTTCCTTCTGATTCTATTGGAGAAGGGACATATTATATCAAAAAAAAGAAATTATTTTTAAATTATGAAGGAGAACTAGAACCGAATGTTTTCATAGATACTACCTATAAAAAAAATACTTATATCGAATTTGAAATACTCATGAAATCAGATTCTCTCCCCTTGTATTTTACAGAAATTTCTTATTTAAACAAGCAGACAAATCGCTTAGAAGGGACAACAGTAGATTTTGATGGTAAAGCTCATTTTCAATTACAAGAAAAAGATTTTCCTATTGAATTTAATATTAAATATTTAGGCTTTGCTAGTGAAACCATATATCTCCATTCTCCATTATCTTATCATATACAAGTGTATATGTATGAAGCTCCAAAACCTCTTAGAGGACAAAGAATTTATCCTATCAAAAAATATAAAGATTCTATTATGATTCATGGATTAAAAAAAGTTTTTCCTATTCAAAAAACATCTAAAAAGAAATTGAAAAGACTCAATAATTAACAGAGTTTATTTCAAATTATCCCCTTTACTAAAAATTCTTAATTGACTAAAAATAATATAAACAAATATCATTTGACTTCCGTAAGTGACTAATAAAAACCGAGGAATAATCGGTACAATTACAGACAACATTCCTAGATATAAAATATTGAATAAAATAATTATTGTAATAAATATTTTTTGTTCTTTAGAATATTTAATCTGATTTTTATAAAAAAAATAAAGAAGTAAAGAACAAAAAATAAAAATCCATTTCCCTATATTTATTTGATTAAAAAATTGATTCGTATAATAATTCAAATAAATATCATTTTTAGGTATTGAAGGCTTATCTTTTAATTTACACCATTCTTTAATTTCATCAAATTTTTGTAATCTTGTATAAGGCGTTGCTAATCTATAATAATCTTTAATTCCGCCATGATAAAATATTCTTGAAACATTAGGAATAATAAATTTTTTTAAAAATAAAAAAGGATGTTTCAATATCAATTCATTAGCATATTTTTTATGTGTCTTTCCTAATTGAATCCATAATACCATATCATCTTTTGCATTTTCATTTTTTTGTTCATGAAAAAAATCATACAAAGGAGATTCTTGAGTCCACATCATTCCTCCTTGAAAAATCTTGTCTTTATTATAAATTGTTTTTTCTCTTTTGAGTGCAAATTCATGAATTCTTTCAGATGATTTTCTAGCAAAAGATTCAGGTGGTGTTTCTATAAAAGGAATTATAATTAAAGCGTTATTCGCTCGTAACCATCCACTAAATCCTGAAAAAGTTTCTACCTCAAATGTATTTTTATTTCTTTGTCTTGCTTGTTCTACAACTATAAATATTAATATAAAAATTACAGGAGACACTAATAATCCTTTTATTTTAAATCGCAGAAAAAATATTAAAAAAGTCATTATTGGAAAAATCATTCCTGCATGACGAATATAAAAAATACTGTATAAAATTAATAAATGAAAAATAAAAAGGAATATAAATCTAAACACAATTATTTCTTTTTTAGTCAATAATAAAATTGTTGCTAACCAAAAATTAGATAATGTAATAAAAATAGTATCACTCATTATCCAAGTAGAAATATAAATAATAGAAGGTGAGCTAATAAAAATAAAACTAACAAGGAAAAAAGACCATTTATTTTTAGGAGGAAATAAATATTTTATGACTAATACTAAATATATTCCAGAAATAGCCAGCAATCCATATTGAACATTGAAAAAATGGATCCGATTTTATTTGATATAAT
>JAHDII010000031.1:14135-18180 GCA_020630895.1 Saprospiraceae bacterium | reverse complement strand
TATTTCAAAAATATTGAAAAGTAATACATCTTTATTAGCTTATCATTCTATTAAAAATGATAAATATAATTATCCTAAGTTTCAATATATTTCACAAGGAAAAACATCTAAAGAACATATTAAAAATATAAAAAAAGTATTAGAATCTAATGGAAAATGGATTCAATTAAGATTAAAAAATATAGAAGATAAAGAATTTTATAGCACAGCAAAAAAGGTAAAAATGCTTTGTCAAAAACATAAGGCTATTTTTATTATTAATGATAATATAAGCATCGCAAAAAAAATAAATGCAGATGGCGTTCATTTAGGGAAAGAAGATATTTCTCCTAAAGAGGCAAGAAAAATATTAGGGCAAAATAAAATTATTGGAGGAACTGCAAATACTTTTAAAGATATTAAAAACTTAGAAAAACAAAAAGTAAATTATATTGGTTTAGGTCCTTATCAATTTACATCTACCAAGAAAAAATTAAGTCCTATTTTAGGAATAAAAGGATATCAAAATATTTTACAACAAATGAAACAACAAAATATAATTCTACCTGTTTATGCTATAGGAGGCATTCAATTAAAAGATATTTCACCTTTACAAAAAACAAACATTTATGGCATCGCTATTTCAGGTTTACTAACAAATCACAACAATAAAAAAGAAATGATTGATAAGATCAATAAATATTTAATCGATGGATAAATTAATTATAGCAGATAAAGAATTTAATTCTCGCTTATTTACAGGAACTGGAAAATTTAATTCCAATCAACTTATGGAAAAAGCCTTATTAGCTTCTGGTTCGGAGTTGGTTACTGTTGCTTTGAAACGAGTAAATATGCAAAATAAAAATGATGATATTTTGCAACATTTAAAACATTCTCAATTTAATTTACTTCCAAATACATCCGGCGTTAGGAATGCTAAAGAAGCAATTTTTGCCGCTCAATTAGCTAGAGAAGCTTTAGAAACTCATTGGCTCAAATTAGAAATCCATCCTGATCCAAAATACTTAATGCCCGATCCCATTGAAACATTAAAAGCTGCTGAAGAATTAGTAAAATTAGGTTTTATCGTTTTGCCCTATTGCCATGCAGATCCTGTTTTATGCAAACGCCTTGAAGAAGTTGGAACGGCTGCTGTAATGCCTTTAGGCTCTCCCATTGGAAGTAATAAAGGATTAAAAAGTATTGATTTTCTTGAAATTATTATCGACCAAGCCAATGTTCCTGTTGTTATAGATGCTGGAATTGGTGCCCCATCAGATGCGGCTAAAGCCTTTGAAATTGGTGCAGATGCTGTTTTGGTCAATACTGCAATTGCGGTGTCGGATCATCCTATTGAAATGGCTAAGGCTTTTAAATTAGCCAGCGAAGCAGGAAGAATGGCATACCAAGCAAAACTCGGAAAAATAACTCATAAAGCAGTAGCTAGTAGCCCCTTAACTGCCTTTTTAGATAATGATTAATAACTAGGAACAAAACAAATGGAATCGTTAAAAGAATTTTTACATATTGAATTGGAATGGCTTGCTAATCCAGAAAATAAACATCAGTGGATTTTAAAGTTTGAAAAAGATGTTTTAATGTCTGTAGATAGAAAAGGTTGGTTTTTTGACAGGTATTTTGTGGCTCATTCTGCTTCTGAAAATTGGCACATTAAAATTAATAAATATAAGCGAGGATCTTATTATCATGATTTTAAAAAAATGAATCTGCTCCGGAGTAAATTATTTAGAATAGGGTTTAAAAAAAAGGACAGTTTAGGAATGTTTAATCCCACAAAAGAACATTCTTTTTTATGGAAAAAATTAGGAGGAAAAATGAATGGTATTGGATGGCATTTGAATGATACTGAAATCATTCGTTTTGAAAGAAAGGGAAGAAGCATTTCTAATTTTAATTATACCGTTTCTATTGTAAATAATGACTTTAATGAAAAATGGATTTCCGCCATGATTATATCTGGATTTCTAGCAATTAATTACTAAAATGAATTCATTTAAAAATATATTTGATCAAAATTCTTGGGAAAATATTTCGGAAAGTATTTATTCTAAAAATAAAATAGATGTAATTAATGCTTTGAAAAATCCTAAAAAAACATTAGAAGATTTTAAAGCATTAATTTCTCCTGCTGCCCTACCCTTTTTAGAAGAAATGGCACAACAAAGTCATTTGATTACTCAAAAAAGATTTGGCAAAACTATTCAAATGTATGCCCCTATGTATTTGTCGAATGAATGTCAAAATATTTGTACCTATTGTGGATTTAGTTTAGATAATAAAATTAAAAGAAAAACATTGAATGGTGCTGAAATATTAAAAGAAATTTCAGCAATTAAACAACTCGGTTATGATCATATTTTATTAGTTACAGGAGAAGCCAATAAAAATGTAGGAATGAATTATTTTAGAACCATTCTTCCTATTATACAAGCTCATTTTTCTCATATTTCGATGGAGGTACAACCTTTAGAAAAAGAAGAATATGAAGAGCTTCATACATTAGGCGTTACTACTATATTAGTATATCAAGAAACCTATCATAAAAAAGAATATAAAAAACATCATCCTAAAGGAAAAAAATCAAATTTTTATTATCGATTAGATACTCCTGATAGAATTGGAAAAGCAGGAATTCATAAAATTGGTTTAGGTGCTTTACTCGGTTTAGAAGATTGGCGTATAGATTCTTTTTTTACCGCTTTACATTTAGATTATTTAGAAAAGACATATTGGAAAACGAAATATTCTATTTCATTTCCTAGACTTCGACCATTTTCTGGAGGACTTGAACCCAAAGTTGAAATGACAGATAAAGAATTAGTACAATTAATTTGTGCTTTTCGTTTATTCAATGAAGAAGTTGAATTATCTATTTCTACTAGAGAATCGGAAAATTTTAGAAATCATATTATTAAATTAGGAATTACTTCTTTAAGTGCGGGTTCAAAAACAAATCCAGGAGGTTATACAGTAGAACCACAATCATTAGAACAATTTGAAATTTCTGATGAACGTTCTCCTCAAGAAATGGCACACATCATCAAAAATGCAGGTTATGAAGCGGTATGGAAAGATTGGGATCATTCCTTCCAATAAAAAAAGAGACTTTATTACTAACATCAGTAAATTAATAATTACTTTTGAACTTAATTTTTAAATAAATTATCAAATATGAAACCTTACATCGCTAATTTTATTAATAGCATCGTATTATTAGCAATAGGTGCATGGGGATATATTTCATTAATCGATACAAAAGATAGTAGTTCTAACTTAATTGCTCCAGCCTTTGGACTTATCTTACTTATTTGTACTCCTTTTATCAAAAAAGAAAATAAATCCATTACTTATATTTCTTTATTATTAACCTTCTTTTTAGCTGTTACATTAATTGTAAAGTTTTTAGTTATACAAATAGAACAAAGAAATATTCAAGAGATAGTAAGAATTTCTATAATGATTATAACTTGTATTATAACGATAAGCACATTTATCAAAAATTTTATAGACATTAAAAAAGCAAGAAATAGCTAATATATCTTTGTATCATTTAGCAAAAATATTTTCATTCCTATATTATGATAAAATTTAACACAATAAAAATATTAACACACATTTTCCTATTAGGATTTATACTGATGATATCTAGGTGTATGCCCTACGAAGAAGACACTATAACTCATATTTCTCTTGATTATTCTGATAAAAAGCTACAAGAACTCATTACATATCAAGACATGAGACAAACAGATAGTCTCCTTGCAGCATTAAAATATAAAGATCCCTCCCATAGATATATTGCCTTATTAGGACTAGGTTCATACAAAAAAAAGGTTGATTTAAAACAAATATATCCACTACTCAAAGATCCTGTTGAAAATGTAAGAGGAACAGCAGCTTTTACAATAGGTCAAATTGGTGATTCTACTTCTATATCATACTTACTTGATGCTTTTGATAAGAAGGATAGCTTAAGAATACACAATTATTCTAATAGTCAAATTCTTGAAGCAGTTGGCAAATGCGGAAAAAAATCTCATTT
>JAHDII010000031.1:0-14125 GCA_020630895.1 Saprospiraceae bacterium | reverse complement strand
AGCTCAAATAAAACAACCATGAAAAAATTCAACAAAATCTCATTTAAACTTATTAGCATCTATTAAAACGTATCAAGAAACAGATACATTATTACTTTTAGGACAAACAAGAGGAATTTATCGGTTTGGTTTAAGAAAAATCACCTTACCCAAAGCTACAAATTTAATGACAAACTATGTTACAAATACTAAAATGCCAAACAAAGTAAGATTAATGGCAGCTAATTATCTTCATAGAGCAAAAGATATAGTTATAGATAGTAATGTTACTTCATTATGTCAATTGATTCAACAAGAAAAAGATGTTAATATCAAAATTCCTTTAGTTACTGCTATTGCCAAATCTAAACTTAATTTTGCTTTAGATACTCTTATTAGTGTTCTAAATTCAGACGAAGATTACAGAGTAAAATGCAATATTATTAGAGCTTTTAGTTTATACCCCTATGCTAAAGTAGCAGCACAAGTATATCAAGCACTTAAAAATGAAAATATTCATATACAAAAAGTTGCTGCTAATTATTTTTATCATAATGGAACTGCTGAAGATGGCTTAAATTATAAAACGTTTGCTAGAGAAGCTCAAAGTTGGCAAACAAAACATATTCTTTATGCCGCTGCCAATAAAAATACTCCTTACTATTTTACAAATGCTAAACAAAATATTAGTAATGAATTATTAAGTCTTTATAAAAAAACGGATAATATTCAAGAACAAAAAGCCATTATTAATGCTCTATCAGAATTTCAATGGAACTATAAATTAATAAAAAATTTAGGTGATGAATCTAAAAATGTGGCGATTAAAAGTGAAGTAACAGCTGGATTAGTCAAAATTTTGACTAGTACAAATTTTCCAAAAGTATTTAATAATAGTCAATTTAGAGTACGAAATGAAATTCAAGAATTTTTAATAGAAGCCCTGCGAAGTAAAGAAATAGGTTCAATAGCTTATGCTGCTGAAGCCCTCCAAAACCCTAAAGCATTGTTTAAACAATATTTTGAAAAAAACAGCTATTCTTTTTTAGATACTGTTTTAATGAACTTGTCCTTACCGAAAGATATTGAAACATACAATCAATTAGAAAAAGGGCTCTATTATATTAGAGGAATTGATAAAGAAGTTTCTACAAAACCTGAATATAATCATGAAATCAATTGGAATTTAGTCACTCGTTTAAATCAAAGAGTTAGAGGAATTATTCAAACCAATAAAGGAAAAATAGTTTTAGAATTTTACCACAAAGCTGCCCCAGCTTCTGTTGCTAATTTTATAGAATTAGCCAACAAAGAATATTATAATGACAAACAAATTCATCGAGTTGTACCTAATTTTGTAGTACAAGGAGGTTGTAACAGAGGAGATGGTTATGGCAGTTTAGATTATACCATTCGTTCTGAATTTCACCCTAATTATCACTATGATGATGAAGGATATTTAGGAATGGCATCTGCCGGAATTGATACAGAAGGAGTTCAATGGTTTATTACTCATTCTCCTACGCCTCATTTAGATGGCAGTTATACTATATTTGGAAAAGTAAAAGATGGAATGGATGTCGTTCATCAACTAGAAGTTGGAGATTTTATTGAAAAAATAGTTATTCGTTTTTAATACAATTATCAAATTAAATATATGAAAACCACTGCATTAACAGAAAAGCATATAGAACTAAAAGCTAAAATGGCAGAATTCGCAGGATATAATATGCCTATTAGTTATCAAGGAATGAAAGAAGAACACCATGCTGTAAGAAATAGCGTAGGAGTTTTTGATGTTTCGCACATGGGCGAATTTATTATTTCTGGAGATTCTGCTTTTGATTTAGTACAATATGTTACATCCAACAATGTATCAAAACTTAAAATTGGTGATGCTCAATATTCTTGTTTGCCTAATACTGAAGGAGGTATTGTTGACGACCTAATTGTTTATAGATTAGAAGAAGATAAATTTTTATTAGTTGTTAATGCTTCTAATATTGAAAAAGATTGGAATTGGATTACAGCAAATAATATTTCATTTAATGCAAAAATGGAAAATATTTCTGATGATATTGCTTTATTAGCTGTTCAAGGTCCTAATGCTGATGAAGCTATGCAAATCTTAACAGATATCGATCTCCAGAATATTCCTTTTTATACTTTTAAAATAGGAACTTTTGCAGGTGCTGATGATGTAATAATTTCGGCTACAGGATATACAGGTTCTGGAGGATTTGAACTATATATTCCTAAAAATAAAGCTTCGGAAATCTGGGACGCTATTATGAAAGCAGGTGAAAAATATAATATTCAAGCTTGTGGTTTAGCTGCTAGAGATACCTTGCGAATGGAAATGGGTTATTGTTTATATGGTAATGATATTGATGATACAACTTCTCCAATTGAAGCTGGTTTAGGATGGATTACCAAAGTAAAAAAAGGAGATTTTAATTCTCAAGAAATATTTGCTCAACAAAAATCTGAAGGAATTCAAAAAAAATTAGTAGGATTTACTCTTGAAAAAAGAGTTCCTAGACAAGGTTATGAAATTGAAGATACTGAAGGAAATCACATTGGTACTGTAACTAGTGGTACATTATCACCTTCTTTAGAATATCCAATAGGTATGGGCTATGTAAAAAAAGAATTTGCAAAAGAAGGAACCGAAATCATAATTATTATGAGAAATAAGAAATTCTCAGCAAAAGTTACTAAATTTCCATTTTATAAGAAAGCATAACATTCATTGAATACAAATTTTGAATCAAAAACTATACATATCCATTATATTATTCATGTGTTTATACTTGCAAGTACAAGCACAACAATTACCTATGTTCAATCAATATAGAGATTATGGGTTTGTAGTAAATCCTGCTATGTCAGCTGTAGAGCGACAAGAAGCAGCAGGGGTATTTTTTAGATATCAATGGACACGAATGCCTAAAGCTCCTATGACAGCATTTGCTACTTTTGATACTCATAGATTTATGGATGATTATAATATGGGGGTTTCTGGATACATTTCTCATGATAGAACAGGTCCTATTATGTCAAATGGATTAGGCTTAAATTATTCTTATCATATAGAAATTCCTTCATGGGAAGGAGATTCTCACTATGTCTCTTTAGGTATTCAAGCAGGCATTTTTCAGCACCGTTTAGATGGGGATCAATTAATTATTAATGATATTAATGATCCTCTTGTTATTGGTGATGCAACTTCTTCTTTTCTTCCCGAATTAGGTTTAGGTTTGTATTATTATAATAATTATGTTGGATTTGGATTTTCTGTTCCTCAAATTTTAGGATTAACTGCTAATTTTAACCAACAAGGTCTTACTTCACCTGTAAATAAAGAAAGACATTATTATGGTATGGTACATGGAAAAATTCCTTTAGGACATTATGAAACTTCGTATTTATTACCATCAATTTGGGCAAAATATGCTCCTCATTCTCCCTTAAATTTAAATATCAATATTAAATTTTTATTAGATGAAAAGTTTTTTATTGGTATTGGATATGCCACATCAAATATGTTAACTGGGGAATTAGGTGTATTAATTAATGAAAGATATAAATTAGGATATTCTTATTCCACGCAATTTACTCCTTGGAACACCTATTTGGGTGATTCTCATGAAGCATTATTCATTATTATTTTGGATAGTGATAATATAGGATATTATTAAATCTTTTACGTTGAATAACTAATCCTGTACATTCATCAGTCAAAAAGCTACTTTCAAATATTAAACAAAAAAAAATCAATAAAAAAGGTAATATTTGAAAATATTATTCTCTCATAAGTTGAATAAAGCTTCTCATCGTTGAGGAGCTTTATTATTTTTAGGAGCTTTCTTTAATTTTTCTTCTTCTTCTTTTAATTCTTTTATAATATCATCATACAATACATCCATAATCTCAGGCTGATCAGAATAATAATCTAAAGATTCATAAAAATCAATTTCACGAACAGAATGAATTCTAAAAACATGACTGTATAATAATTTTCCAATACTATCTTTTTCCTGTATTTTGAAAGTTTGCAAAGAAGCTTCCGCTAAATGAACATCTTTCATTACTTCTACCATTTTTTTCATATCAATCAAATGTTTTGGACGATTGATATGATCTTTTTGAGATTCACAAGATGCTGCTCCTATAAAAATTATAAATAATAAGAATAGCTGAACTATTTTTGTACTTTTATTTATCATATCAATCATTATGCTTAAAAACATTTTACAAGAATTACAAAAGACCAATACCCAACTTGTTGCCGTTTCAAAAACAAAACCCAATGCAGCAATTATGGATTTATATACACAAGGACAACGCATTTTTGGTGAAAATCGTGTTCAAGAATTGGTACAAAAGTACGAAGAATTACCTAAAGATATTCAATGGCATATGATTGGACATTTACAAACAAATAAAGTAAAATATATTGCTCCTTTTATCAACTTAATTCATTCTGTCGAAAGTATCAAGCTATTAGAAGAAATAAACAAACAAGCCAAAAAAAATAATCGTATTATTCATTGTCTTTTACAATTTAAAATTGCTAGTGAAGAATCAAAATTCGGATTGCAATTAGATGATATTATTAATTATCTACAATCTAAAAATTTTGAATTATTGCAAAATGTAAAAATAATAGGTGTAATGGGAATGGCTACATTTACAGATAAAACCAATCAAATCAAAAATGAATTCGAACAATTAAAATTCATTTTTGATACATTACAACAAAAAGCATTTAATAATAATCCTGATTTTAAAGAAATTAGTATGGGAATGTCTAGTGATTATACAATTGCAATAGAAGAAGGTAGTACAATGGTGCGTATAGGAAGTTTATTATTTGGAAAAAGAAATTAAATTATAATGACAAAATATCAATCATTACATTTAAAAAATAGGTTTTTAGTACAAGGAAGTTTTATTTATAATATTGCAGGACTTGCATTTATCCTCCTTTTTTTAGGAGCTTTTTTATTAGCTGTGCTTCCAAAAATAGGAATTTCCATCTTACTTATATCTTTAATTCCTTGGTATTTTTATTTCATGGGAGAAGGATTAGTAAGTATTGAAAACAATATTCTATCTGTCCAAAAAGGAGGAATAAATGAGGAATTTAAAATTCAAAATATTGAAATAGGCTGGAGTTATATTTTCTTTGCTTCAACAACTAAAAGAGTGGGATCGGCGGGCTCTCTTTTTCCTTTAGGTGGGAAACAACGTGCTAGACAAAACACAATTGTAATGAATATATTAATCACGCTAGAAAATGAAGAAAAAGTCGTGATTCAAGAAACGCTCTTTCCTTGGCAATCTACTCCTCATTGGAAGTATTTAGGAGATCATCTTCATCATATTCCTCTTATATATAGAATTAATGGAGGGGTGAAAAAATTCAAAAAACAAATGGATGCCATAACAAAAAGGTGATGAAAAATTCACCACCTTTTTATCTTCATGAACCTGCAATAACAAGTTTTTATTTTTTAAACTGAATAATTGTTTTTTCTATAATTTCACAACACTCATTCAACTGTTCTTCCGTCATTACAAGAGGTGGAGCAAAACGAATGATATTACCATGAGTAGGTTTTGCTAACAATCCATTATCTCGCAAAGCCAAACAAATATTCCAAGCTGTATCACTATCTGGAGTATCATTAATCACAATGGCATTCAATAATCCTTTTCCTCTTACTAAAGTTAAAAGATCTGATTTTTCTACTAATTTTTGCATTCTTGCTCTAAAAACAATTCCTAATTTTTCTGCATTTTCGGAAAGGTTTTCTTCTTTGACTACTTCTAATGCTGCCATTGCTACTTTACAAGCTAATGGATTTCCTCCAAAAGTAGAACCATGTTCCCCTGGACGAATACACATCATAATTTCATCATTCGCTAATACACAAGATACAGGTAAAACACCTCCAGATAATGCTTTTCCTAAAATTAAAATATCGGGTTGAATTTCCTCATGATCACAGCAAACTAATTGACCTGTTCTAGCAATACCTGTTTGTACCTCATCAGCAATAAACAAAACATTATTTTGTTTACACAATTCTGCCGCAGATTTTAAATAGCCTTCATCAGGTACATAAACTCCTGCTTCTCCTTGAATAGGCTCAACTAAAAACCCAGCTACATTTGGATCTTTTAAAGCATTTTCTAATGCTGATAAATCATTATAAGGAATAATTTCATATCCTGGAACATAAGGTCCAAAACCTTTACGACTTGAAGGATCCATTGAAGCAGAAATAGCACCTAAAGTTCTTCCATGAAAATTACCTTCAACAAATATTATTTTTGCCTGATTTGTAGGTACTTTTTTTACTTCATACGCCCATTTTCTACATAATTTCACAGCCGTTTCAACCGCTTCAACTCCTGTATTCATGGGTAATAATTTATCATAGCCAAAAAATTCAGTAACAAATTTTTCATATACCCCTAATACACTATTATAAAATGCACGAGAAGTTAAGGTCAAAACATCAGCTTGTTCCTTTAATGCATTTATAATTTTAGGATGACAATGCCCTTGGTTCACTGCAGAATATGCTGATAAAAAATCATAATACTTTTTTCCTTCTACATCCCATACATATACTCCTTCTCCTTTAGCCAAAACGACTTCTAATGGATGATAATTATGAGCCCCATATTTATCTTCCATTCCCATAAGTTCTTTAGAACTGAAAACACTTTGATCAATCATTTTTCCCTATTAAAGATTAAAAAAACCACAAGATACAACTATTGATTTTGAATTGTCAAATAAAAAGTGCTTATAATCTTATGCTATAAATTATTAATGTCTTATTTTCACAAATCAATCATTTAATTCAAATATATGAAAACAATATCTACCTTTTTATTCTTTTTAATTATTCCTATTTTATTAATCGCTCAAAGAAGTGAAAATATTATTCCTAATGCTACGCATTTACAAATAAATTTCGAAAATTATAATAGAGATATTATTCCTGATTCTATTATGCCAGAAATTTTCATGACAGATCCTTGCTCTGAAAATCTATTATTATATAGTGCAGCTAATGGAGGATTTATTGGAGGAAGTAATGGCTATGGAGATTTAGAAAAAGCTAATTTATTTGGTATAGATGTAAGTATGACTCCCTTCGAAATTACTTCTATTGATACCTATCTTGCCTTTGATTCTTTAACAGTAGGAACAGATGGTGCAAACATTACAGCCAAAGTATATTCTTTTGATAGTGGTTTACCTGGAAATCTAGTCGCTACAAGTCAAGCTACAACTATTTCAGAAATTGATGTCAATACAGGGCTTACAAAATTCGATTTTGATAATCCAATTTCGATGTCTAGCACTCGTTTTTTTATAGCTATAGATTTTTCTGATTGTTATAATACTGGAGAAAATGTAGGTTTATATTCTACAACAAATCCTTGTGGGATTAAAGAAACTGCTTTTGAAAAATGGTCAGATGGAACATGGGTAGATATGAGCTCTGTTGATAATTCATGGGGATTAGTTATTAATCATCCATTAAAAACACATATTACTTATGAAGGAACAGTTTCAACGTTAGAGCCTCTTTCAGCTACCAATTCACTTGAAATATATCCCAATCCTGTTCAAGATATATTGGAAATTAATTATTCATTAATAGAACAACAGGAAGTTATTGTACAAATACACAATCAATTAGGACAGGTAATAGAAGAATTTACAGAAATGCCTAATCTTCTAGAAACTCAACTTCATTTGAATGTGAAAAACTATAATAAAGGAATATACTATATCTCTATCATCACAAAAGAAAAAATAAGAAGTCAAAAATTCTTAAAAATCTGATCTAAGAATATTGTCTTTGCTATATTTGCGGCATGAGAGAAGAAAAAATATTAATTCTTGACTTTGGTTCTCAATATACTCAACTTATTGCTAGAAGAGTAAGAGAACTTAATATTTATAGTGAAATACATCCTTTCAATGCTATTCCACCCATTGATGAGTCTATTAAAGGAATTATTTTATCTGGAAGTCCTTTTTCAGTATTAGAAGAAAATACACTTCGTACCAATTTAGAAGATATTATAGGAAAGAAACCTATTCTAGGTATTTGCTATGGTGCTCAATATATTGCACACCATTTTGGAGGTAAAGTTGCTCGATCTGCTAAAAGAGAATATGGAAAAGCTCAATTATCTAGGATATTAAAAGAAGATGTTTTTACTCAAAACATTTCTAAGAATTCACAGGTATGGATGTCTCATGGAGATACCATTTTAGAAATTCCATCACAATTTGAATTATTAGCGAGTACCGATTCTATTGATGTTGCCGCTTATAAATCAAAAGAGAATCAATTTGATCATCCTATTTATGCCATTCAATTCCATCCAGAAGTTACTCATAGCCTTGAGGGAAAACATTTTATACAAAACTTTGTTTTAGATATTTGTAAGTGTACCGGAAATTGGACGCCTGATGCTTTTATCGAACAAACAGTTCAAAATTTACGCAATAAAATTGGAACTGATAAAGTTTTAATGGCATTATCTGGAGGAGTTGATTCTAGTGTAGGAGCTCAATTATTACATAAAGCCATTGGTAAAAATTTATATTGTTTTTTTATTGATAATGGGCTTTTAAGAAAAGATGAGTTTGAAGAAGTATTGGCTTCTTATGAAGGTATGGGCTTTAATATCAAAGGAATTGATGCTAAAAATAGATTTTGGACAGAATTAAAAGATGTTTCTGATCCAGAACGGAAAAGAAAAATAATAGGTAGAGTTTTTATTGAAATATTTGAAGAAGAAGCCGCTAAATATGATGACATTAATTGGTTAGGACAAGGAACTATTTACCCCGATGTGATAGAATCTATTTCTGTTCATGGACCATCTGTTACTATAAAATCTCATCATAATGTAGGAGGATTACCTGAAAAATTTGATTTAAAAATTATAGAGCCTCTTAGAATGTTATTTAAAGATGAAGTAAGAAAAGTGGGAAGAGCTTTATCTTTACCTAGTAATATTATAGATAGACATCCTTTCCCAGGACCAGGTCTAGCTATTAGAATTTTAGGAGATATTACTCCTGAAAAAGTATCTTTGCTACAAGAAGCAGATGCTATTTTTATTAATAAATTAAAAGAACATCATCTTTATAATGATGTGTGGCAAGCCGCAACAATTTTATTACCAGTTCAATCTGTTGGAGTAATGGGAGATGAAAGAACTTATGAAAAAACTGTTGTATTAAGAGCTGTAAATTCTGTTGATGGTATGACCGCAGAATGGAGCCAATTGCCACACGATTTTCTAGCAGAAGTGTCTAGCAAAATTATTAATCATGTTAAAGGTATAAATCGAGTTGTTTATGACATCAGTACAAAACCACCCGCCACTATTGAGTGGGAATAAGTTTATAGGAATATTTTTATTCATTATTTTTGTCATTTCTTCTTGTAAGCAATTTCGGAAAGTAGAATATTATGAAGAGGATGATCCAGCAGTAGTTGAAGCACCAGATAAAAATAATCCAACAAATATAGATACAGTAAAATGGGATTCTAAACCTGATAATTATCCTCCTATAACGGATAAACCTCGTCCTACTCCTCCTAGTAAACCAGGAGAAGATACAACTAATACTACAAATCCAGGAGATGTAACAACTACACCTCCTGACAATAATAACAATGATCCTAAAGAAGTTCATCTTACAGAATATAATATTGCTGTAGTTGCTCCTTTTTACGCAAATAAAGCAACAGGAGGAAGTATAACAAGTAAAACATCTCTTAAAACACTTGAATTTTATTCAGGACTAAAAATGGCATTGAATGAAATTAATGCCCAAGGAAAATATAGGTTAAATGTTTATACATATGATACAGAAGGTTCTAAAAGTAAAACTGCTACTATTCTAAATAGACCTGAATTTAGTTCAATGAATGTTGTTATTGGACCTATGAAAACAGAACCTTTAAAAATTGCTGCCCAAAAATTTAAAACAAGTAAAACAACATTAGTTTCTCCTTGGAATCCTAAAACATCTATTACATCAGACAATCCTAATTATATACAAGTAAGCCCTTCTTTAAAAACACATTGTGAAGCTATAATGCAACATGCTAGAAAAAATTATTCTTCTAACAAAATTGTTTTAGTAGCTAAAAAAGAGAGCAAAGAAAAAGATTATTTAAAATATTTTCAAGATGAAAATAAAGTCATTAGTAAAAATGCTTTAGCTCCCTCTCTTCCTGAATTAGAAGCAGAATATGGCGATAATATTCCTTTAGGAACTTATTTTAATCCTGATACTACAGTATTTATTGTTCCTTCATGGGATGATAGATTTGTAGCTAATCTTTTAAGAGAAATTTATACTAAAAAAGGTGCGAGACACATTGTTGTTTATGGATTACCTCAATGGGAAACTTTTGAAAGAGTGAGTTATGAGTATTATGAAGGCTTAAATGTGCATATTTCAAATACTTCTTTTGTAAATTTAAGTGATGAAAAAATAAAGATGTTTAGAAGAAATTTCTTTGATAAATATGGTACTGTTCCTATTGAAAATGCTTTTTTAGGATATGATTTAATGTTATATATTGGAGACCTTTTAGAAAAAAGAGGAGCTAATTTTACTAATTATTTAGACTTAGAACACTCTTCTAATTATTATCATACTGAATTCAAATTTGAAAAAGAGTTTTCTTCTCCTACTGATGATAACTTTTCTAATATTTCAAAATTTGAAAATAAATATCTCAATATTTTAAGGTTCAAAGATTATCAATTTATAAAAGCCAATTAAAAATTGGCATATAAAATATTATTCAAAACATGAGTCATCCCGAATTTTAGTTATTAAAATTCGGGATGACTCATATTATTTAAGTCCAAACTGTTTAAAACAAGACAAAACATAATCCTTAAAGATAAGAAGTACTTTAAAAAACAGAGATTTTTCTTTTCATCATAAAAATCTTATATCTTTAAAGAAAAAACCATGAAAAGAATTTTATATACTTTGATTATTTTGTTGTTATTCAATCATACCTCAGTAGATTCTCAAAATCTTCCTATTTGGCTCACTCATGATGAAAAAATCATTTTAAATGAAGAATATTTTTCTTCAAGAGAAGATCAAATTTCTAGTGTTGAGTTTACAGCTCCTCCTTCATCTGCTGTAAGAACTATGGCAGAATGGGAAGAAATCCAAGCATTAGTCATTACATGGACATCCTACCCCACTGTTTTGAGAGAAATCGTAAAACATGCAAAATTAGAATGTGAAGTTATTATTATTTGTAGCAATGAAAATACAGTAAGAAATTATTTGAGTAGTTATGGAATTGATGATACCAATATTACATTTTTAGAACGTCCTTATGACAGTATTTGGATGAGAGATTATGGTGGCAATACAGTATATACCAATGATATAGATTCTTTAATATTAATAGATTGGATCTATAATCGTCCTAGACCCAATGATGATGTCCTTCCTCAAACCATAGCAGAACATTTTGATATTCCTTTATATTCTACTACTGTTGCTCCTTCTGATTTAGTACACACAGGAGGAAATTTTATGGCTGATGGCTTAGGAATTGCTTTTAGTTCAAATCTAGTTTTAGAAGAGAATGAGCCAGGAAATCCTTATGGTGTTACGACAAAAACAGAAGAAGATATTGATCAGATTATGAATGATTTTATGGGTATAGATGAATATATCAAAATGCCTGTACTTCCTTATGATGGAATACATCACATTGATATGCACATGAAATTATTAGATGAAGAAACACTTTTGATTGGAGAATATCCTCAAGGAGTCGCTGATGGTCCACAAATTGAAGCTAATTTACAATATGTATTAAATAATTTTAATTCTTCATTTGGTACTCCTTTCAAGATTAGACGAATTCAAATGCCACCAGACAATGGTTTATATCCTAATAATTGGTTAGCAGATTATCGTACTTATACTAATAGTGTATTTGTCAATAAAACTATTTTAGTTCCTATTTATGAAGAACAATTTGATACTACAGCTCTTAGAATTATGGAAGAAGAACTTCCTGGATATAAAGTTATAGGAATTGATTGTAATAGCATTATTCAATCAGGAGGAGCTTTACATTGTATTACTAGAGCTGTAGGGGTTTCTGATCCTTTGCTTATTGTTCATCAAGCTTTAGAAGATAGAGAGCAAGATAATAATGACTATTTTATAGAAGCTACTATTCAGCATAAAAGTGGTATTCAAACTGCAAGCGTTTTTTATACAACGGATTTGAATTTGGGTTACCAATCTGTTCCCATGTCTTTTACTAATAATAACACTTGGACTGCTCTTATTCCCAATCAAGCTAGTGGAAGTGTTATTCATTATTATATCCATGCAGAAGCCAATTCAGGAAAAACAATGAACCGTCCTATGCCTGCTCCAGAAGGATATTGGAAATTTAAAATTAATGGATTAACATCTACTTTTGAGATTCAAAATGAAGGTGTAAAACTTCAAATGAATGAGATATTTCCTAATCCATCAAATTCAATTACTTGCATTCCTATTCATACTAATAAAAACTTAAAACAAGTTTCTATTGAACTTTTTGATGTGTATGGAAAACTTATTAACACCATACACCAAGGAGAAATGAGCGTTGGTGACAATAATTTTTTTATATTTGCCAATAAATATGCAAGTGGCACTTATTTTGTGAGATTAAAATATAATGAAGGAATCACATCCAGAAAGCTTATCATCAAATAATTCAGAGGAAAAAAAGGTTACTTTTGAAGACTTAGGATTCAATTACGATCTATTGGATGGCTTAGATTCTATGGGTTTTATCTATGCTACACCTGTACAAATTCAAGCCATTCCTGAAATTTTAGATGGTAAAGATGTTATGGCAATTGCCCAAACAGGGACAGGAAAAACCGCCGCTTTTCTACTTCCTATCCTAAATCTATTAATGGATGAACCAGCAGGAAAGAGTGCTTGTTTAATTGTTTCTCCCACAAGAGAACTAGCTCTACAAATAGATCGACAAGCAGAGGCTTTAGGATATTTTACAGGAATTAGTTCTGTCGCTGTTTATGGTGGTGGTGAAGGAAGTTCTTGGGATGTTCAGAAAAAAGCTCTTAGAAGTGGTGCAGATATTATTGTCGCTACTCCAGGCAGATTAATTTCTCATTTGAATATGGGTTATGCTAATTTTGAATCCATTAAATATTTTATTTTAGATGAGGCAGATAGGATGTTAGATATGGGCTTTAACAAGGATATAGTGGCTATCAAAAAAAAATTGCCTAAAAATATTCAAACATTGATGTTTTCAGCAACAATGCCTCATAATATTCGCAAATTATCTCATCAATTACTAAAAGATCCTTCTTTTATTAATATTGCTATTTCTAAACCTTCTGAAAATATTTTACAAGCAGCTTACTGTACTTTTAAGGAACAAAAAATTAAATTAATTTCTCATTTATTAAAAGGAAAAGAAAGTTATAATAAAATAATTATTTTTACAAGTACAAAAAAAGCTGTTTCTAGTATTGTTAGCGAACTACAAAAAAACAAACTAAACGCTAAAGGTATTTCCTCCGATTTAGATCAGAAAAAAAGAGAACAAGTTTTAATTGATTTTGTTAATGGTACAACGCCTATTATAGTTGCTACAGATATTCTTTCTCGTGGTATTGATATTAAAGATATTCAATTAGTCATTAATTATGA
The DNA here is from genome assembly GCA_020630895.1 of Saprospiraceae bacterium. Taxonomy (GTDB): domain Bacteria; phylum Bacteroidota; class Bacteroidia; order Chitinophagales; family Saprospiraceae; genus JAHDCE01. The sequence continues at coordinate 354 of JAHDII010000031.1, read as the reverse complement.
TGTTCCTCCTGATCCAGAAGATTATATTCATAGAATTGGAAGAACAGCAAGAGCTAATGCTACAGGTATCGCTATTACTTTTATTTCAGAAAAAGATATGGAGCGTTTTTCTAGAATAGAAAAATTGCTAAATCACTCTATTCATAAAAGTCCCCTACCCGATTTTTTAGGAAAAGGTCCTGAATATAAAGTACCCCACAGAAAAAAAGGATATTCAAAATATAAAAAACGACGTTAAAAAAGTAATTTAATTGTTAGAATTATTATTATTTTTATTATCTTGGCACTCCGAATAATTTACAACTCCCAAAATTACCAATAAAATTATTGTATTTCTATTTTAATAATATATAT
>JAHDII010000030.1:5732-18391 GCA_020630895.1 Saprospiraceae bacterium | reverse complement strand
ATTAGTCCTTATATTTTTGACATAAAACCTATAAAAAACACATCTTCTTTTATTTAATGACATAGAGTTTTATTTATATTTGAATCATGAATGGAAATATTTTAATTTAAAATTAGACAAGGAAGCAGAAACTATAAAAAATGCTTTTGCTTTAGATGAAAATATTTTTTATATCATTATTTATAATAGACAAACTAGAACAAAAAAAATAATTAAATCTTTAGATAAAGGAAATACTTGGATTCAAGATCATATTTTATCGAGTAAAAATATTTATGATATTGAGTTTAAAAATAAAAATGAAATATATGTTTTATCCCAAGGGAATAACAAAGCTATTCGCTTATATTTGTCAGAAAACCAAGGGAAAACATGGCAGTTTCAGTATCAAATAAATACTGATGTGAAATATTATTTTTCTCCAAATAAAGAAAAAAAACTTGTTTTAAAAAATGAAGACAAAACCCTTTATGAATCTAATGACAAAGGAAAAAGTTGGACAATATTTGACAACAAAAATGAAAAAATAAATCCTTCAACTTCTTTTCATTTACGTAAATTTGAAAATAAAAGAGGACATACAATAGTAAAATATAATTATAAAAATCGTAAAGAAACTCGAACAGATCTTTTATCTCTTCATTCTTTTTATAACGATAATGTTTTTATTAATTCATTCAATAATACTGTTATATTTTCAGCTCAAAATTATTGGCTTGTATCTGTAGATAAAGGAAAAATTTGGGAATATATTCCAATAGAGAATTCCCACAATAACTCAAGAAGATATAGGGGGGGACGCCGACCTATTAAGCAAAATAAACTATTCTTTATTAATGAAAAAGAACTCTTTTACTTATTCAATGATCAATTATATAAAATAGAATTATGAAAAAAATAATTGGAATATTTTTTTTATTATTAACGGTTCATATTGCTTTTTCTCAAGATATTGTTTGGGTGAAAAAAAATGGGCTTTGGGGTATTATGAATAGTAAAGGAAAGTATATTTTAGAGCCCCAATTTGAAGGATATTCTACAATATTTAATGCTCCTCAACAATATAAAGTATATGCCAATGGCAGGTGGGGTTTAGTGAGCGAAAAAGGAAAAATAATTCTCCCTCCTACTTATGAAGATATAAAATGGCATCCCCACTTAAAACATTTCGCAAAAATTATAAAAGGAGGAACAACATATCAAGAATATAATAATGAAAGACGAAAATTTTTAGTAGGAATTATAGATAAAAACGGAAAAGAAATTCTACCACCTATATATGACGTTATTCAATATTATGCTAATCATTTTAGAGTTGGAATTGATGTTCCTAATGTTAGAGAAGGAAGTTATTCTTCTGGAGGCTCATGGGGTTTGTTTGATGAACAAGGCAATGAAGTAAAAGAAATCAATCATGAATATTGTAACCCTGACGAACATGTTATTCTTGCAAAGAAAGATGGGTATAAAAAATTTTATGGTTATAAAAAAAATCAACAAATTTTAGAAACATCTTATGCTTCAACTTCTTATTTATATGATGATCTTTTTTTAGTAGAACAAAATTCTAAATTTGGAATTATTGATATTCATAAAAAAGAAAAAGTACCTATTATTTATGAAAGAATTTTGAAAAGAGATGTTAAAGATGGTTTTGTGTCCTTTCTTAAAAATGATTTATGGGGTGTTTATAAAATAGGTGAAGGAGAAATCATTCCTCCAAAATATAAAGAACCTCTTATTAATTATGGAGATGGAATGTTTCAAATGAATAGTATTACCTTTTTAGATGCTACTACTCAACAAGAAATCAAACATCAATATCATCGAGTTTTTTATTTTCATGAAGGATATGCAACTGCTAGAAAAAATGTTCCTCAAAGAAATAATACTTATTTGATCAATAAAAAAGGAGAAATTCAAGGAGAACATTCTTTTTTATTAGGTTATTTTGAAAATGGATATTGGTTTTTAAGATTGGACGAAATGTATTGGATAGCTTTTAATACAAAAACTCAAAAATTTACTAATAAATATAAAGATTTTAGAAATTATAGTTCTTCTACAAAACCATTCAAATATGGTTTTCTAAAAAGAAAAAATATTTGGGTGATTCAAAATAATGTGATTGCATTTGATGCTGAAACGACTCCCCAATTTAATGATTATGGAATTAAATTGATTCAAGATAATTACCAAGCATTTTATTCTTTTTCAGGAAATTTAATTTTGAATGATACATTTCATTTTATTCATCCTATTGATGATAAAAGAATTATGGCACAGCCTAAAAATTCAGAATATACTTTTATTTATGACTATAAAGGCAATCGTTTAAAATCCCTTAATATCAAACCTTCGTTTATTTATCCTTTTAATAATGGTAAAGCTCTAGTCGTTTTTGAAAAAGAAGAAAAAGATATTTTTGGAAGTAGAAAAAAAACATATTCTTATATTGATACTGAAGGCAATTTGTTAGTTCCTATTGCTGAACAGATTAAGGATGCAATGTCCTTCAAAAATGGAATTACAGCCATTACAAGAGATAATATTTCATGGATATTATTAAATGATAGGATGGATATTATTTCATTGGAAAGTTTTGAAAGCGTTGGAATTTCTAAATAAAAACACTACTTTTACACATCCAAACATTAAACCATTAATTTCAACCTAATACAAATAAGATTAAGAATGAAAGTATTAATGGTTTGCTTAGGCAATATTTGTCGATCTCCATTAGCTGAAGGCATTCTTCAGCATAAGATAAATACATTTAATTTAGATTGGGAAGTACAATCTGCTGGAACAGGAAATTGGCATATTGGAGAGTTACCTGATTCTCGTTCTATTCTTACAGCACAAAAACATGGTATTGATATCACTCATCAAAGGGGGGCTCAATTAAAGTATTCTGATTTAGAAGAGTATGATTTAATATTTGCAATGGATTCTTCTAATTATCAAAATATTTTGCGTTTAGCTGTTAGAGACGAGCAAAGAAAAAAAGTCCATTTAATCATGAATATGATAGAACCTAAAGAAAATCGTTCTGTTCCAGATCCTTATTGGAATGACGATGGTTTTGAATTGGTGTATGAAATGCTCGATAAAGCTTGTAATGCGATTATTCAAAAATATGGGGATGATGGTATTATCAATACTTCATCTTCTAATCAATCAGATTCTAGTCATTAATTTTAGATCGATTTGTTCCTTTTAAGAAAGGAACAAATTTGAATAAATCACCTTCTTCTATTATTTCTGGTTCTTGATTTTCGTTTTTAGTAATACACAACATTCTTTGTGATTCTTTTCCAAAAGGAATTACAAATCTACCTCCAATGGCTAATTGTTCAAATAAAGCTTGAGGGATTTTTTCAGCTCCTGCAGTTACAATAATTTTATCAAAAGGAGCAAATTCAGGCAAACCTTTATATCCATCCTTATAATACATTCTAACTCTTTCCAAACCCAAACGATCTAATAATTCTCTTGTTCTAAAAAATAAATCTTCTTGTCGTTCTATACTAAAAACTCTTGCACCTAACAAAGCTAAAATAGCAGCTTGATAGCCCGAACCTGTTCCAATTTCTAAAATTTTATCTTTTTTTTCTACTTGTAACATTTGAGTTTGATATGCTACGGTATAAGGTTGAGAAATTGTTTGTTGATTTCCTATAGGAAATGCCTTATCTTCGTAGGCATGTTCTTCAAATGCTTTATCTAAAAAATAATGTCGAGGCAAAGAATAAATAGCATTTAAGATGGTTTCATCATGAATTCCTTTTTTTTGTATCGTTTGAACCAGCTTTTTCCGAAGCCCTTTATGTAAATATGAATCTTTCAAATAAAAAAATTATTTTATAATATAAATCCAAGATAGTGAAGTTCCTTAATCTTCCTTATATTTGAACTCTTTTTTAAAAATAAAAATTCCTAATACACATCAATAATAATGACAAAGATAAAATTTGGAACAGATGGTTGGAGAGCAATTATTGCTCAAGAATATACAGTAGATAATGTAAAACGTGTTGCAGAAGGAACTGCTCTTTGGATGAAAACACAAGGGTTTAAAAAAGTAGTGATTGGGCATGATTGTCGTTTTGCAGGAAAATTATTTGCTGAGACCACCACTAAAATTATGGGACTTCATGGTATTAAAGTTCATTTAGCACAAGGTTTTGTTTCTACCCCAATGGTTTCATTAGGTGTTGTAAAAACCAAATCTGATCTAGGAATTGTCATTACAGCAAGTCATAACCCTCCTTCATATAATGGATTCAAATTAAAATCCTCTTATGGAGGACCAAGTATTCCTAAAGATATTGCAGCTGTAGAAGCGCTCATTCCTGATACTCATACATCTGAATCATTACCTTCTTTAGATAATATGTTTGATGAAGGTTTACTCAATTATATTGATTTAGAGGGGATGTATATTAGTCATGTTCAAGAAAATTTTGATTTAGATGCTATTAGAAATTCTCATATCAATTTAGTCTATGATGCAATGTATGGAGCAGGGCAAAATGTAATTAAAAAATTATTTCCTCAAGCGACTCTTTTGCATTGTGATGATAATCCTTCTTTTAGAGGACAAGCTCCAGAGCCTATCCATAAAAATTTAAAAGAATTATCTGAAACATTAGCCAATAATTCTACACTTAATTTAGGTTTGGCTAATGATGGTGATGCTGATAGAATTGGAATGTACGATGAAAATGGAAATTTTGTAGATTCGCATCATCTTTTATTATTGTTACTTCTTTATATGAAAAAATATAAAGAAATGGATGGGAAAGTAATTATTACTTTTTCTGTAACAGATAAAATGAAAAAATTAGCTGAACATTTTGATTTAGATATTGAGGTGACTAAAATAGGATTCAAATATATTGCTGAAATTATGATCGAGGAAGATGTTCTTGTAGGAGGAGAAGAATCTGGAGGTTTAGCTACAAAAGGACATATCCCTGAAAGAGATGGGATTTGGATGGGATTGTTGATTATGGAATTTATGGCTAAAACAAAAAAATCAATTACTGAACTCATTCAAGAAGTATATGATATTGTAGGACCTTTAGCTTTTGATAGAGATGATCTTCATATTGATAATGATAAAAAATGGGCAATTATGGATCATTGCAAAGCAGGTACTTATAAAGCAATGGGAGAATACAAAGTTCAAAAAGTAGAAAATATAGATGGGTATAAATTTTATTTTTCTGATGATGAATGGGTAATGATTCGTCCTTCTGGAACGGAACCTGTTTTAAGAGTTTATGCCCAAGCTCCTAATATGGAAAGGGTTAAAGCTCTTCTAGCTGCTACACACGATACACTGGGATAACTTATAATAATATTGAAATATGGAAAATCAAAACCCCAATATTTTAGATGAATCTTTAATTGAAAAAAAAGAACGTAGAAGAGATCTATTACCTCTTTGGATAAAAATCTTTACTTGGATATTTATTATTTTTGGTGTAATTAGCCCCTTTGCTGCTCTTATAGGAGTATTAGGTTATCCTATAGATTTAGCTATTTATGGTTTATCCACTCAACAAGTATTAAGTCTATCGGGAGGTATTATTGTTCTTATATTTTTATTAAAAGGAATAGTAGCTTTTGGTTTATGGTTTGAAAAAAAGTGGGCAATTAATTTAGCTATTTTCGATGGTATTATTGGAATTATTACATGCTTTATTATAATGGGAATAATATTATCTGAATATAATTCTTTTAACTTTAGATTGGAAATTCTTATACTTATTCCTTACCTTATTACAATGTTTCGAATTAAAGACGAATGGCTAAAAAGAGAACCTTTAAATTAAAAAATCAGTGAATTTATTTTTAGAAGGAATTCTTTTAGGGCTAGTTTTAGCTGTTTCAATTGGACCCATTTTTTTTGCTTTAGTACAAACCAGTATTAGAGAAGGTTTGCTTTCTGGTATTTTTGTAGGAACAGGAATTTGGATTAGCGATTTTTTATTTATTCTTTTTACTTTTTTAGGAATTTCTCAACTTAGTACCTTAAAAGATAATGCTACTTTTTCTATAACATTTGGAATTATAGGAGGGCTATTTTTATTTATTTTTGGAGTGATTCTTTTTTTCAAAAAACCAATTTCTTTACAAGCATTACATCATCATCCTAAAAGAAGTTCGTCTATTTTTAAATTATGGATTCAAGGTTTTTTAATTAATACCATTAATCCTTTTACCATTTTTTTTTGGCTCACTACTATGACAGATGGAGTGATGGGGCGTTCTTTCGGAACTCAAGAAATAATACTTTTTTTTGGAGGAATTTTAGGAACAATTATTTTTACTGATTTTTTAAAAGCTTATTTTGCTGATAAAATTAGAAAATTTCTTAAACCCAAGCACTTGGTTGCATTTGGACGAATTTCTGGTATTATCGTCATGGCTTTTGGTATTATGATTATTATAAGAGGATTTACAGGTTTTTGATTTCAGTTATCAGTTATCAGTCATCAGTCATCAGTTATTATAATAAACTAATTACTGTTCACTGTTCACTGAATTACTGAATACCCAAAGCTTTTATCATAGATTGTGCTTTTAATAAACATTCTTGATATTCCAATTGAGGATCAGAATCATAAACGATAGCACCACCTACATGAAAAGATAAATAATGTTGTGCTTCATTATATAAAATACTTCTAATAACAACATTAAAATCAAAATTATTTTGAGGCGTAATATATCCCACTGCACCAGAATATAGACCTCGTTTTGATGTTTCATATTGTTCAATTAATTTCATAGCCATTACCTTAGGTGCACCTGTCATTGAACCCATAGGAAAAGCATTTTTTATAGCATCTATAAAATGAATATCATCTTGAAGTGTACCACTAATTGTAGAAATCATTTGCCATACTTGTTCAAAGCCATAAATACCAAATAATTCATCAACGTTTACTGTTCCTGATTTACAAGTTTTAGCTAAATCGTTTCTAACTAAATCTACAATCATAACATTTTCTGCTCGATCTTTTTCACTATGAAATAAATTATTTTTATGTATTAAATCTTCTTTTTTATTTTTTCCTCTAGGGGCAGTTCCTTTTATAGGTTGAGAAATTAATTTTTGATTTTCTTTTTTTAAAAATCGTTCAGGACTTCCACAAATTAAATATTTATCATCATACTTATAAAAAGAAGTAAAAGGAGCTTTTGCAATTGTATTTAAATTGGAAAATAATGCAGCAGGAGAAATATAACAAGAATTCATATAAAATTCTGTACAATAATTCATTTCATAAATATCTCCTTCAATAATATGATTTTTTATTTTTTTTATTTTTTCTTTATATTCTTTTTCCGTTTCTCTAGCATTTATTTTTTGAGATCCCGAACAAAAAGAATTTCCTATTTCTTCAGTATCCCAAATACTATCTAATATCTTTTGAGGATTAAAAACAGAACATTCTATTTCAATAGTTTCATTTTTAATTTGTATTAATATTTGAGGAGAAAAAAAATGTAATAAAGGCATTTTGATACCATCAAAATGTTTAGAATCTAATTGTTCAATTTGATTTTTTAAATCGTAAGATAAAAAACCAAATTTCCAATAAGAATTGCGATCTACATATTTTTTTAATTCTTCAAAAGAATTTTTATTTTCAGGAGAAATAATAAATTCTTTTTGATCAGAAACGGCAACAATATAATCTAGAGAATTTTTATGTTGATTACTATCTAAAATACAACCGTATTTAAAATGTAATAACCAATGAGGTAATTTTAATTTAAATGCCTCAATTTTATTCCCAAGAAAAAAAGTAGATTTTAATATTTTTTTATTTGCAGACAACTTTAAACTTTAACGTAGCCCCAGTTTTCACCTCTTTCAATTCTTTTGAGTTGAGTTTCGGTAATACCAAACATTCTCGCTAGAATAGTTCTTTTAGTGGTGCCTTTTTTTAATCGTTGTTTTAATAATCTAACCTTAGCTTCAGTTAATTTAACATGTTTTCCTTTTCTCATTGTATCTCTATCATATACTCCATGAGATTTTTGTAAAGCACGTAATTCTAAAGAATTTAACCAAACTAAATTTTTGTAATAATTATTATTTTTATCGCCATCTATATGTCCTACAAATTTTCTATCTCCTGGATTGTCAATAAAATGTCTAGCTATTTCTTTATGTCCATAAAAAGCAAACGGTTTATTTCCTTCTAAACGAAGATTAAATTGTTTCAATCCTCGTGAAGTTCCACCTTTTAATAAATTTTCTGTTCCTGTTTCTTTATTTTTACTTTTAACTCTACCAAAATCAGAAACATAATAATCACATCTTTTTGTAGGGATAGGAGTTTTTACTTTTGCCCATCTTTCATTCCAATAACTTTTAATAAGTTCTATTTCTTTTTTCTTTTTTGCCATATTCCTTTTGTTATTAGTTCATTTAATTTTTTAAAATAAATTTGCTGAATTCTGATGAATATTGATGTTTTTATTGACTTGAAATAAAAGGAAAACTATATATAGCGTTACCCTTTATTAAAATTAAATTTTAATATTTTGAGGTAAAATAGTTTGTAGTTATATATACACAAGTTTTAGTTATGAATTGGAGGTAATATTCATAATTATTAAAGGTGTAATATAATGTAGTTTATAAATGAATAATTAAATTTATAAAATGTGTTTAATGAAAGTTTAAACATTTATCAATGTGTATTACAATGATAAAAAAAATAATTGATTATTCAAAATAAAAATGAATAAAATTAAATTACAGTACGAGAAATTAATTCTTTTCTATCTGGTCCTGTAGAAATCATAGTAATAGGAACTTGCAATTCTTTTTCTAATTCACTGATATATTTTTGAGCCGTATCAGGTAGTTGATTAAATATTTTTATTCCTTCAAGAGATTGATTCCAACCTTTGTGACTTATATAATTAGGTTGTAATTCATCTGTAATTTCATAAGGAACTTCCTCTGTAGTTTCACCATTAATTTGATAAGATGTAGCCACTTCAACTTCATCAAAAGAATTTAAAACATCAATTTTAGTAAGAACCAATTGAGTTACACCATTAAGCATAATGGTATATTTTAATTGAGGCAAATCTATCCATCCACATCTTCGAGGTCTTCCTGTAGTCGCTCCAAACTCATGCCCTTCTTTTCTTAGTTTTTCTCCCGTGGCATCAAAAAGTTCAGTAGGAAAAGGGCCTCCTCCAACACGAGTACAATAGGCTTTTGTAATACCAATAACTTCACCAATCTTATCTGGAGAAACACCTAAACCAATACAAACTCCAGCAGTAATGGTATTAGAAGAAGTCACATAAGGATAGGTTCCAAAATCAACATCAAGCATAGAACCTTGAGCCCCTTCTGCTAAAATTCTTTGCCCATTACGAATCGCTCTATTCACAAAATATTCACTATTCACTTGAGGAATTCCTCTTAAGGTTTTGAGGCTATCCATCCATTTTTTTTCTTCACCTTTTAAATCAAAATCTACTTGGGGCAAAGAAGTTAAAATAGCAATATGTTTTTGTTTTAATTTTTCATACCTCTCTATAAAATCATCTTTATGAATATCACCAACTCTTAAACTATTTCTTCCTGTACGATCCATATATGTAGGACCAATTCCTCTTAAAGTAGAACCAATTTTACTTTTTCCCTTAGCAGCTTCATTGGCAGCATCTAATAAACGGTGTGTAGGTAAGATTAAATGTGCTTTTTGTGATAAAAATAAACGATTAGAATAATCTACACTTGCATTTTGTAAATTGATTAATTCTTTTTCAAATGTTATGGGATCAATTACAACACCATTTCCTATTAAGTTCACTAAATTTTTTCTAAAAATTCCAGAAGGAATGGTATGAAGCACATACTTTTTATCATCAAAAACAAGAGTATGCCCAGCATTAGGACCTCCTTGAAAACGTGCTACCATATCATATCTATCTGCTAAATAATCCACGATTTTTCCTTTACCCTCATCTCCCCATTGTAAACCTAATATTACATCAATATTCATCTTATGTTTATATTTATTCTTTCAATTGATTTTAAAGCTGCAAAGATAGCAAAATAGAACAATGCATATTATACTTATTTGAATAATATTTAAAATGAAAGAAATATTGAGGATGAGGAGTTACCCCTCTCTAATTACAGAATGTACACCATCCATAGCTTTTAAGGTTTTTATAGTTTGATGAAGTTGATCTTTATTTTTAACAACAATTCCTATTCTTCCTTGAAAAAAGCCTTGATTTCCATCCATAGAGATAGAACGCATATCTAATTGTAAATCATTAGTAATGACTCCTGTAACTTTTTGAGCCACTCCTCTACCATCAATCCCTGTAATTAATAAATGAGTAATAAAATTGGTATTTTCAGAATCAACCCATTCTGCTTTCATCATTCGATAGGCAAAATTTGCCATAAGATGTTCAGCATTAGGACAAGTATTTCTATGAATCTTTACTTCTCCTTGAGAAGTTACATAAGCAAAAACAGGATCTCCTAAAACAGGAAGACAACAAGAAGCTAAAGAATGTTTAAATTGTTCAGCAGGTTGATCATCAATAGTTAATTTAGGTTTTCCTGTAAAGTTTCTTCGCCCTTTTGTAGGTGTTTTTTTTGCTTTATTCTCTATTTCAGCTTCTTTATCTTTAATAAAGCTTAATCGTCCACCTTCAACAGAAAACTGTTTGAGTTCTTTTTGAATATTGAGTTCTTCTTTAAAAATAGCATAATATAAATCAGGTCGAGATTGATAACCGAAAAAGATGACTAACATATCTACATTAAGTTCAAAATCTGCTTTAATGCTTTTTAATTTTCGCATTAATGTTTCTTTTCCTAATTCTCCTTTTTTACGCCGTTCCTCCTTCATTGAAGAACGTATTTTAGCCCTAGCTCTACCTGTTACGACATAGTTGAGCCAACTTTCATTAGGCTTTTGACTTTTACTCGTTTCAACTGATACTTGATCAGAACTTTTGAGTTTATGCCCTAAAGGAACTAATACATTATTGACCTTTATAGCTTTGCATCTATAACCTACTTCAGAATGAATAGAAAAAGCAAAATCTAAAGCCGTTGCTCCTTCAGGTAATATTTTCATATCTCCTTTAGGAGTAAAAACATAAATTTCTTCATTAAATAAATTGGTCTTGAAATCTTGTATAAATTCTATAGCATCATTACCAGGATTATCCAACATTTCTCTAACATTATCTAACCATGTAGAAAAAACATCAAAATTACCTTGTTTAACCCCTTTATATTTCCAGTGAGCAGCAAAACCTTTTTCTGCAATTTCATGCATTCGTTCACTCCTAATCTGAACTTCTACAAAACGACCTCTAGGACCTACAACAGTAGTATGCAAAGATTCATAGCCATTAGCTTTAGGCGTAGTAATCCAGTCTTTTAATCGTTCAGGAATAGGACGATTGGTTTCAGTAACTACAGTATAAATTTGCCAACAAACACTTTTTTCGTGATGAAGTGGAACATCTACAATAATTCGAATAGCAAATAAGTCATAAATTTCTTCAAAATCAACATCTTTAGTTTTTATTTTATTCCAAATAGAAGATATAGATTTAGGTCGTCCAAAAATTCGATAAGGAGCCCCAATGGCATTTAATTTATGTTCTAAAGGCTTGATAAATTCATTAATATATTGATTTCTGCTGGTTTTAGTTTCTCTTAGTTTATTTGCCACAAAATGATAATCATCAGGTTTTAATATTTTCATACACAAATCCTGAAATTCTGTTTTAACATTATACAAACCTAAACGATGTGCTAAAGGAGCATAAATATAATTGGTTTCAGAAGCAATTTTCAGTTGTTTATGAGCAGGCATAGCTCCCAAAGTCCTCATATTATGAAGTCTATCTGCCATTTTAATTAATATCACTCGAACATCTTTAGACATTGTACTAAGTACTTTTCTAAAGTTTTCTGCCTGAGGACTTAAAGTATCTAAATCTTTAAATTTGGTTAAACCATCTACAATCATTGATATTTTACCTCCAAATTCTTCAGTGATATATTTAAGGGTAACTTCTGTATCTTCAACAACATCATGCAATAAAGCACTAATAATAGCTGTAGGACCTAAGCCAATTTCTTTAACACAAATTTGAGCCACTTCAATAGGATGCAAAATATAAGGCTCTCCAGTTTTTCTTCTTTGTTTCTGATGAGCTGAAACAGCTAATTCATAAGCCTTACGAATATTTTCTTTGTCTTCATTATTGAGCTTTACTTTGATAGAACGAAGTAACCTCCTATAAGCTCGTGTTATAAGTTTCTTTTCTTCTTCTGTATTGGGAGGGACTGATGTCATAAATTAAATATGTTTTATTGTTTTGATGTTAATTCTATATGTAATGATGGTTTTTCTTCTATTGAAGATATAAAAAAAAATAGTAAGATGCAAAATATTGTTTTTTTGCTTTTAAAAATAAGTAGTAATTTGTAGTACAATGAATTTTTCTACATTAATTTATGTTTATTTCAGTAAAAGAACATATCTTTGCGTCCGCTAATGCGAAAAACCAATTTTGCGGGTATGATGGAATTGGTAGACATGCTAGACTTAGGATCTAGTGCTTAA
>JAHDII010000030.1:0-5650 GCA_020630895.1 Saprospiraceae bacterium | reverse complement strand
GACTTAGGATCTAGTGCTTAACGGCGTGGGGGTTCGACTCCCTCTACCCGCACAATTTTCAGAAAGGCTGGTTTCCAGCTTTTCTTTTTTTTATACGATTAGAAATTAATCATCAATTAAATCTTTCATATCATGGCGAAAATCTTAAGAGAAGAAGTAGATTCTTTAAATGCCATTCTTAATATTACTATTGAAAAGGCAGATTATATTAATGCATTTAATAGTAATATTAAAAAATATCAAAAAGAAAGCCACCTCAAGGGGTTTAGAAAGGGGAAAGTTCCTACTTCTTATGTAAGAAAAGTTTTTGGAAAACAAATTTTAGCAGAAGAAGTGAATAAAACACTTTACGAACAATTGAATAAAGCTTTAGAAGGAGTAGATATTTTTGGAGAACCTTTGCCTAATGAAAGCCAAGATCCCATTGTTTTTAACCAATTTTCATTAACAGATTATGAATTCAAATTTGATTTAGGATTGATTCCTGAAATTGAAATTGAAGGAGTAGATGAAAATACTTCTTATTCCTCTACAAGAGTAGAAGCATCTTCTGAGGCTATAGAAAAGGAGTTAGAAAATGCTCGTAAAAGATTTGGAGAAAGAAAAGAAATTGAGGATAATATAGAAGAAACGGATTTAGTAAAAGTTCAGGCTAAAGAATTGGATGAAAATCAAAAGGTAAAAGAAGGAGGATTAGAACCTTCTTTTTCTATTGCTGTTGATCAAACAACTCAAGAACTTAAAGAAATTTTATTATCTCAAAAGAAAGGAAATACGATTACTTTAAATGTTAATGATGTTGAAAAAGATTCTGATGAAGGAACGATACGAAAATATGTTTTAGGCATTGAGGATGATAGTGTAGAAGTAGGAGATATGTTTGAGTGTGAAATTACAGAAGTGACAAGAGTTGAATTAGCAGAAGTAAATCAAGATTTTTTTGATAAATTATTAGGGAAAGATACTGCAACTTCTGAAGAAGAAGCAAAAGACAAATTGAAAGAAACAATTTCTAAATCATATCAAAATAGTGCAGATGCCCTTTTATTTAGAGATATTCAAAAAGAATTGGTAGAAAAAAACAATTTTGATTTGCCAGAATCGTTTTTGAAACGATGGATTAAAGCAAGTAATGAAGATAAAAACATTACTGATGAACAAATAGAAAGAGAATTCCCTTTCTTCTGCGAAGGACTTCGATGGAGTGTTTTAAGAGGTAAATTGATTCAACAATTTGAATTAACAGTATCAAAAGAAGAAATAGAAGAAAGCTTTGCTACAGCTATCAGAAATTATATGGGAGCTTATATGCCTATTGATGATGAAATGCTTAAAGGTTATGTAGAGAGAATGTTTAAAGATGAAAAAGCAGTTCGTGAAAAAGCTGAAGAAATTATGGGAGGAAAGCTATTTGATGCTATTACCGAAAAAGTAAGCTTAGATGAGAAAATCGTAAATGAAAAAGAAATGGAGGAAATCATTAAAGCTGCCAATCAAAAAATGGAAGAAGAAAACGAAGAAAGAAAAAAAGCAATAGAAGCAGATGAAGCAATAGATGCTTAAAACAGCTTTTTAATTTTTTTTATTGATAAAGAAAACACCTTCTTTTTTCAAAGAATTCAAATCGAGAAAAAGGACAAAAAGATTGTTTTGTATAAAATGATATTCTTTTTGTCCTTTTTTTATCATAAATTATAGATTTTTTTTAAGATATAACAACTTATCAATTACTTTGTGCTGTTATATATAAGCTGAATCAAATATTTTAGCAAATTATTAATCAATCTAATCAATAAAACTGAAATTATGTTTCCGAAAGATGAATTCAGAAAATATGCTATTAAACATTTAGGCATGAGCAGTCATGGTCTAGATGACTATATGAATAAGAGTATTCCTAATGTTGATGCATTTACAACTACAGTTATAGAAGAACGATTAAAAAATGTTCAACCATTTGATGTCTTTACTCGATTAATGATGGATAGAATTATTTTTTTAGGAGTTCCTATAAATGATTATGTAGCAAATGTGGTTCAGGCTCAATTATTGTTTTTAGAAAGTTCAGATCCTAAGAGAGATGTACAAATGTTTGTAAATAGCCCTGGTGGTGGAGTTATTGCTGGACTAGGAATTTATGATACTATACAATACATTTCACCTGATGTAGCTACAATTTGTACAGGAATGGCGGCTTCTATGGGAGCAGTATTACTTTGTGCTGGTGCGACAGGAAAACGTGCTTGTTTACCTCATGCTAGAGTCATGATACACCAACCTTTAGGAGGAATGCAAGGACAAGTATCTGATATGGAAATTTCTTATAATTTGATTAAAGAACTTCAAAAAGAATTATATGAAATTATTGCACAACATACAGGACAAACCTATGAAAAAATAGCTGAAGATTGTGATCGTGATAATTGGATGAAAGCATCTGCTGCAAAAGAGTATGGTCTAGTAGATGAAGTTTTAGCTAGAAAGAAATAGTGAAAATTTATAGAAGATGTAATTTTTACATCTTCTATAAATCAAATATTAATTATTATGAGTAAAAGAGATAAATATAATCTTCGTTGTTCTTTTTGTGGAAGAGATAAAAGTGAGGCTCTTATTTTAGTTGCTGGAATAGATGCCCATATTTGTGAAGTTTGTACAGAACAAGCTCAGGAAATTATTAATGATGAATTAGGCAAAAAACAATTGCTCGAGGAAAATTTTGATCTTCCCAACAGTTTAACACCTTTAGATATTAAAACTCATTTAGATCAATATGTTATTGGACAAGATGAAGCTAAAAAATATTTGTCAGTAGCCGTTTATAATCATTATAAGAGGTTAGCTCAGGTAGATGATGATGAGATTGAAATAGAAAAATCTAATATACTCTTAGTAGGACGTACAGGAACAGGAAAAACTTTATTAGCAAAAACAATTGCTAAATTTTTAAATGTTCCTTTTGCTATTGTTGATGCTACAGTTTTTACAGAAGCAGGTTATGTAGGAGAAGATGTAGAAAGTATTTTAAGTCGTTTATTACAAGTATGTAATTATAATACAGAACTAGCAGAAAAAGGAATCATTTATATTGATGAAATAGATAAAATTGCTAGAAAATCTGATAATCCATCTATTACTAGAGATGTTTCTGGAGAAGGTGTGCAACAAGCAATGCTTAAAATGTTAGAAGGAACAGAAGTTCATGTCCCTCCTCATGGTGGTAGAAAACATCCCGAACAAAAATTAATTAATGTAAATACTTCAAATATATTATTTATTTGTGGTGGAGCATTTGATGGTGTTGAAAAAATTATAGCAAGAAGAGTCAATACTCATGTAATCGGTTTTAAAGGATCTGATGAAAAAGAAGAAATAGATAGAGAACACCTTTTACAATATATTACTCAAAAAGATATTAAATCATTTGGTTTAATTCCTGAATTAATAGGACGTTTACCTGTATTGACCTATCTAGAACCTTTAGATATTGATGCATTACGCCAAATTCTTACAGAGCCTAAAAATGCTTTATTAAAACAATACAAAAAGCTATTCCAATTAGAAGGGATTGATTTAAAAATTACAGATGAAGCCATTGAATTTATTGCTCAAAAAGCTAATGATTTTAATTTAGGAGCAAGAGGTTTACGTTCTATTTGTGAAGCTATTATGACAGATGCTATGTTTGAATTACCTAGCAAAAAAGATGTCAAAACATTTACAATAAATAAAGATTATGCTGAACAAAAATTAAGTAAATCTAAATTGACAAAATTAAAAGCAGCATAAAATATTAAATCCACTCAAGCATTTTTAATTTATACTTTTGTAGGAACTTACTTGCTTTTTTGTCTAGCGATTTGGACAAAATTTATCAATCTATGTCTTGACAAAAATTGATATTTGTTCTAGGTCTCAAAGATTATAAAAAAGGACCTAATAGTACTTTTTATATCTAAGAAAAAATGATACAGATTTGTCAGTTTAACTCGCACTTTAGTCACGTTGTATGTTTAATTGAGTCCGACGTTTACACATGATAACTTCTAAAATACTTCTATTATTTTTATCTTCTTTCCTTGAAAAATAATTTCATCATTTTTACTTTGTCCATATAATTTTTGACCAATAGGAGCTTCTAAAGAAATACAATAATATATTTTTTGTTCTACTTTTATTTTTCCTTTACTAATAGAAAAATAAAAATTTCCTATAGATGTGATTGCTAAACTTCCATTTGTAATATTTTCTTGAATTATTTTGGGATCAATTTGTGATAAAATATTTTTTTGAAAAATAGCTAGAGATAATTGTTGTTCTAGTTTATCTTTTTCTTGTTGTAACATTTCACGACTTGTTTCATATTTATCTCCTGCACTACTTTTAGTTTCATTATTAGCTATATTTTGAATATCATTAATTTCTTTTTGAGTAATATCAATTTTTTCTTCAACATCATTAAAACATTCAAGCCAGATTTTATTTTTTAAATCAATTATATCTTTCATTATCATTTATTTTAAATCAAAAATAAATAATTTAAGTTGCGTAAAACCTCATTGAGTTCAAAATTGTGAAATACATTATTCATATATTTTTCAGAGTAATTATAATAATATTGTGATCTGTGGACTCATTTACTGTGGACTTTGTCAATTTATCCGCAACTTAGATTAAATATATAATTATTTATAACTAACTTTATCAAGTTATCAAAATAATTGTATCTATTTAAATTAGGAACATGGTGAAAAAATATGAATTTCTATTATTGCTTTTGTTGGTTTTTATTTTTATTTCGAGTTGTAAAAAAGATGAACCACAAATTTCTTGCGAAGGAACTATGTTTGGAATACCAGTAGCGAATACAGGTTTAGATGAATCTTTTTGTACACCCAGTTGCATTTGTAAAAATTTTGATTCAAGAACATTTTCTACTACTGAAATAGATGCACTAAAATCTTGGCAACTAAATGCTCCACTTCCTGAATTAACAACGAATCCTTATGATGTTCCTGCTCCAGAAAGTGAACCTATGGTCTGTGCTATTATGATTGAAAATTTAGCAGCTAAAATTTATAGTTTAGGAAGTTATCCAGATGAAGCAACAGCTGAAGCAGCAGGAGCCATTGTAACTCACCATGACGGTTGTGGGCTTTGTTCTACACTTCCCGATTTTGCTGTTTATGCAGAAGATAGAGATGTAGGAGCTGCTGTAAGACAATGTGGCTTATCTACAATAGGACAACCTTTTGAAAATCTTGTAGCATGTATCGAAGCTATTGGATTTACAACACCATGTGCTCAAATTTGGGCATATAATACAATGAATACAAGACAAAATTGTTTCCTTGAATGTATTACAAATACAAGTTATCATAATTCGGATGGAACATTAAGTGATTGTTTACAATGTGATGAAGATATTAGTGGTCCTGTTTTTAAAGCAGTAGCAGGAAGAACAAGAAGAAATACAGGTTTAGCTTCTAGTATTTGTCGTTTTTGTGAAGAAGTAAAACCTGTAGAACATAATTATCCTTTTTAAAATAATTTAATTCATAAAAAAGAAAAATTAAAATAATCTCAAAAATATTATTTAATAACTTTTAATATAACATTGATTAAATTTCAGAAATTAAATTAGGATAAT